>JBAQLX010000676.1:0-12607 GCA_049302315.1 Desulfosporosinus sp. | reverse complement strand
AATAAAACGGTAGTTGCCAGGAACATCATCATTAATTTTCAAGACTATGTCCCCAACTCTCACCCCGGCTTGGTACCCTTCACCATCAGGATCACTGATAGTTACAAGCCATTGTCCATTTGCGTTCTCAAGGTCAAGACCAATGTAAGGACGATTGATAGCAACTATAAAATAGATAAGTCCTAGTACGATAAAAGCAACACTCGCAATATAATATGCTTGCCGTCTAAACACTTTCTTTCACAAGTTTGATCATCTTCTCCTTAGATTCTTCCAGAACAGGTATAGCCATCATGATCTCCATGGCCTTTCGGCGAAAAATTTCGTACATAACTTTGCAATAATGGGCAACCCCTTCCTCGATGGCTATTTGTTTTAAATATTCTCGTTCTTCGTTCCCCAACCTGTTTAACTCTTGACCCGGCAGCTGAGTTAATTTCTGAAAACGCTCAGGCTGCCTTTGAAGCATACTTAAAAGATAGACATAGGGCAGGGTTTTGGTATGGTTAAGGAAATCCTTTTTCGTTTCGAAATCCAGGAAATCGTTTAAATCATTTCTGATTTGGCTCATTATCCCCAAGTTTACTCCAAACTGTTCTAATTGGAAGACTAGCGCTTCCGACCCACCGCCTAAAGTTGCCCCAATTTTACAGGCACAGGCCGTTAAACTTCCCGATTTTCGCTTGACTAGCTCAAAATATTGCTCCAGAGTAATTTGCTCCCGCCTCTCATATTGGAACTCCTGGAATTGACCATTAATAGCGCTTATTCCCATACGATTTAAGATGGTGCTAACTTCTCTAAAAAGTCCATTAACCGATATATTCGCTGCTGCCTCATAGCTGAGCAAAAGCAGACAAATAGCTAAATTCAGAGCGTTAGCATTGCTGAGTTTCCGCCAAAGTAAATCATCATTGTCCTGATCCTGAATATCATCCAAAATATCCGCCGCCAAGGCAAATAGCTCCATCGCTATTGCTCCTGGCAGCGCATCTTCAGGTTCCCCGCCTACACACTCACAACTCAATAAAGTTAAGTTTGCCCATGGAAATAATTCACTCGTCTTGCTTTGGGCGATAAGCGCGGACTTAATCAGGTGTAACATTTCCACATCCAGTGGGGTTCTGTTTAAAATCTCATTTATTTCTGTGGAAATAACTTGCTCAAGCTGAAGGCTCATCTCTTTTTTACCACTTTATCAAGGGTTCTATTCCAATCGTTAGGGTATCCCCGGATACCTCATACTTGGAAAAAACGTTTTGAATGATCGTAATTTCATTAGTCTTTAGTTCTGTTGAAGGCAGCCCCTGTTCTAACGACAAGATACTTTCTGGATTTTTGACCAGGTCATTGACCAGTTTAGCAATACTTTCATAACTCATTTTCATAACTCCCTTTCTTAGTTTAGATACCTAATAGTATTCGCCACTTTTTCCCATTTCCTGCAACGATAGGTAAATTTTAGAGTTTTTTTGTTTTTTTCTTGAATGTTAGTAAATAATAGACCCCGTGCACCTTCTCAGGAGTTAACCCCCAGATATTGCGCGTATATCAGTCCACTAGCCCCCCTTCGACTTAATTTAACTACACTTTTATCCATTTCTCTCTACAATTTCTTTTTCCTGCTGCAAAACTTAGCTCATACTGTCGCATCATGGCAAATAAGCGTGTCAACGAATATAGAGTTGTAACAAAACTTGTTTTTCAGTTTGTCACAACCCCACTTTATTATTTAAATATTAAGATTTTGTCACCACTTTGAAGGTGTATAAATTTCACTTTTTCTATAGGTTATCAATTTGCCAGTCGATTGGGGTTTTTCCGAGGGAACTTAAAAAACTGTTGGATTTAGAAAAGGGTCTGCTGCCAAAGAATCCCCGAAAGGCCGAGCGTGGGCTCGGATGTGGAGATTTTAGGATATAGTGATTCAAATTAGTAATCAGGTTTGATTTGGAATGAGCGTTGCTTCCCCAGAGGATAAACACCATCGGATCCTGCCGCTCGTTTAACAGCGTAATCACCTTATCTGTGAATGTTTCCCAGCCAATGTTTCTATGGGAGTTTGCCTGACCGGCAACCACTGTCAGTGCAGTATTTAATAAAAGTACTCCTTGCTCCGCCCATTTTTTTAAAAAGCCATTGTTGGGAAGGTAGCAGTTTAAGTCACTCTGAAGTTCCTTGAAAATATTGACTAAGGACGGGGGTGGATCTATTCCTGGTTGAACAGAAAAACAAAGGCCGTGGGCCTGCTTTGGTCCATGATAGGGGTCTTGCCCAATAATAACAACCTTAATATCCTGATAAGCGGTATAATGAAGGGCATTAAATATATCCTGCATATCCGGGTAAATTATCTTTCTTCTGTATTCCGTTATCAAAAACTGTCTTAATTTTTGATAATAATCTTTCTGAAACTCATCCTTTAATAAGTTCTGCCAATCATTCTTAAAAACAATCATTTTTACTACTCCATGCTACTCTGCTCTTTCACCGAGGAGCTGCATTAACGTTTCTTGTTCTTCTCGTAATTTGGCGAGTTCATCTGCCAGGTTTAGGGCGGTTAAAATTGCAATCTGGTGAACACTCAAGCGAGGTAGCCTTTGAGCGATTAGACGCATCTTCTTATCAATTTCATGCGCCAACCCTTGGATATACGGTGCTGTCCCATCACCGCGGACCACATGCTTTTCTCCAAAAATCTCAACGGTGATTTTGACTTGTTCCTGTAACACAATTTCCCCTCGCTCTCTAAAGCACATTCAAGAAAATAACCAGTCAGTATGCCAGTCTATTTTGTGTCATACTGCGTTGGCATGTTCACCTAATAGCCCGCTATGAGGTGAACATGCCTCCTTGTCTGACGCAAAATATCCACGGCATCTTTGACTTGTTATTTTCTTTCATATGCCTAATCCCATTCTGCTTTAATCTTTGCTTACTATTTTCGCCATTCCGCAGCGAATTCCTGCTGAATTCCCTCTAAAATGCGGGAATTCAGGATATTAATTTCCTCATCTGTTAACGTCCTTTCTAAAGACTGGTACCGGAGCATGAACGCTAGACTTTTGCGATCGTCTGGGATGGGTTTTCCCGTATAGACATCAAATATTTCTACCTGCTGCAACAATTCCCCACCAAGCTTTCTTATCTCAGACAAAACCGCGCCAGCTTGAGTTTCAAGGGGCACAACTACAGCCAGATCCCTTTGTATCGCCGGGAAACGTGGGATAGAGCAAGCACGAACGGTTTGGCGCATCCGAACAAACAAGGGGGTAAACTCTAATTCGAATAAGACCACCCGTTCCAACCCCCACTCTTTTTCCAGAGAGGGATGCATTTCACCCAGAAATCCAATGCGTTGGTTCTCAATAAAAACGTCTGCCGATCGCCCCGGATGGAGTAAGGATTGATTCTTGGCGATACGGTATTCCAATTCAAGCCCAAATTCCCGAGCCAAACCTTCCAGAATCCCCTTGAGATAATAGAAATCATACATAACCGGCTGGTTAAGCCAATGCCTTCCGCTTTTTCCCACAGCGAGTCCGGCCACGCGCAATTCTTCTTGAGGAAGATTCTGCAAAGGCTGCTCATGACCCCAATAAGTATTCCCGATCTCGAAAATGCTCACCTCCGTGTTTCGGCGGGCAACATTCCGAGCAGCTACATCAAGGAGCCCCGGCACAAGTGAGGTTCGCATCACACCGAGTTCTTCCCGTAACGGATTGAGCAAGGGAATAGCATGCTTGGCACTGCCCCACTGCGCATCTGCCTCCGGGCGAGTGAACGAATAGGTAATTACCTCATCCATACCAGATTGAGCCAAAGCCTTACGCAGTCGACGGCGAAACTCCTGTTCCGAAGTACGACTGCCTTGGGTCTGATCCCCTTGAGGAAGAGTTGTCGGAATTCGGTCATACCCGATCAAGCGGGCAACTTCTTCCATAAGGTCCTCTTCGATTTCAATGTCCGAGCGGTAGGTTGGAATCTCAACATTGAATAAACCATCCTGTTCCTGATACTTAAAATTCAAGTCCTCCAGAACTTGGCGGACCTCCGCTGTCTTAAGTTCAATACCCAGGACGGTTGCAGTATGTTGGACAGAGAGACTAACTCGGCGGTAAGGAGGGAGGTTCTTCACTTCATCTACCAGCGCTACAGGGCGACCCACTCCCAGTTCTTGGATCAGATCACAAACCCGTCCTAGCGTAGCCACGCACCCATAAGCATTAATTCCCTTTTCAAAGCGGTTTGAAGCTTCAGACCTGAGTCCTAAACGACGGCTTGTCCGGCGGACACTTACCGCAGAAAAATGGGCGGATTCAATCAATAACCGCTTCGTATCCTGCGTTACTTCACTGTTTAACCCACCCATTACGCCGGCGACTGCCAAAGGTTGGAGGTCGTCAGCAATAATCAGGGTATCCGCTTGAAGAAAACGTTCAACGCCATCCAAGGAAACAATTATTTCATTGGGATAGGCAGTGCGGACGTGAATATCCCCGCTGATCTTATCCCGATCAAAGGCATGTAAAGGTTGTCCCATCTCCAACATACAGTAATTCGTAATATCCACAATATTATTAATCGGGCGAACTCCGGCTGCTTTAAGTCGTCGCTGCATCCACTCCGGAGAAGGAGCGATCCGGACATCCTCAACCACTAAGTCGGCATAACGCCAACATAATTCAGCTTCCTCAATGATTATCCGCAGATCCGGGATTGCAGGCAGCGAAAACACTTGATTTTGTTCCGCCCATTTCGGTAAATGCGGCTTTTTCCGGGTGAGAGACGCGACCTCACGGGCAATATTCACCATCGCCAAACAATCCGGTCGGTTTGGATAAAGTTCCAAGTCTAAGACACTGTCTTCGCGCCCTAAATATTTGCCTAAATTTTCTCCGATTGGGGCATCGGGCGCTAAAATAAGGATCCCGCCCGCACTGCGTTCCGAGCCTAGCGTCGCCTCAAGCAGAAGTTCTTCATGCGAACACAGCATACCCTCTGAAACAACCCCTCTGAGTTTGGACTTGTGGATGGAAAGTTCATTGGGAAGAGTCGAACCTGCCAAAGCAACGGGGACCCGGTCTCCAACCTGTAAGTTTTGGGCGCCTGTGACAATCGTAATCCCCTCTTGACCAACATTCACTGCACAAACCAAAAGTCGGTCTGCATCCGGATGTTTTGTTAGACTGAGTATTTCCCCGACCACTACTTTCTCGAATCCTTTATTCAGGTTCGCGACATCCTCAACTTCAATCCCGCCCCGGGTTAACGTTTCCGCTAACTTTTCAGCGCTCTGATCGACATCGACGAGTTCGCGCAACCATTCCAAACTGACTTTCATGACCTTCCCCCCTTAAAACTGCTGTAAAAAGCGCAAATCATTATCAAACATGAGTCTCATATCTTCAATTCCAAATTTCAGCATAGCGATTCGCTCAACTCCGATACCGAAGGCAAATCCCGTAACCTCTTTCGGATTATAGCCGCCCATTTCCAAGACTCTGGGATGAACCACTCCCGACCCTAATATTTCGATCCAGCCGGTCCCTTTGCAGAGACGGCATCCCACTCCCCCACAGAGCATACAGGAAACATCCACTTCGGCACTTGGCTCAGTAAATGGGAAAAAGCTCGGCCTTAAACGAATTTCTCTGGCTTCGCCAAACATTTGGCGAGAGAAATTCAAGAGAATCCCCTTGAGATCTGACATCCGGATCCCACGGTCCACAACAAGCCCCTCAACCTGATGGAACATCGGGGAATGTGTCGCGTCGTCATCATTACGATAGACTTTTCCGGGAGCAATAATTTTCACCGGGAGCCCCGGGTAGAGCTTCTCCATCGTTCGAATCTGAACGGGAGAGGTCTGCGTTCGAAGCAGAATTTCCTCTGTAATATAAAAGGAATCTTGCATTTCGCGAGCAGGATGATCCTTTGGAATATTAAGGGCTTCGAAGTTATAATAATCCGTCTCAATTTCCGGTCCTTCAGCAATTTGGAATCCCATTCCCAAAAAAATATCTTCAATCTCTTCGACAATCTGGGTAAGGGGGTGAAGATGTCCACGCGGAACACGAACTCCCGGCAACGTAATATCAATGCGTTCAGTTGCCAACCGTTTCTGCAGGGACAGCAGATCTAACTCCACACTGCGTTCTTCCCACGCTTGTTCCAGACGACTACGCATCTCATTGACAACTTGCCCCATTATCGGCCGCTCTTCCGGGCTTAAGCTACCCATTTGGCGCAACAACGCGGTTAACGACCCTTTTTTCCCGAGAACTTTCACTTTCAGCTCTTGGAGGGCTTCCAGCCCGTCCAGCTCCTTCAGTTCCTTTAATGCCTCTTCTCCGATACGTCGTATTTCGTTCTTCAAGTTAACCACCCTTTCGTAATCCTGGTATAAGGGTACCCTGTAAGGGGCAATTCACAAATTGCCCCTACTATCATTCCTTAGCTTGACCCTACCAGAATAAATAAAAAACTCTCGTCTCCTGAAAAGGGACGAGAGTCTACTCTCGCGGTACCACCCTAGTTTGGCCAATTCAGCCACACTTAAGCTCCTCTTAACGGTGGAGACCGGGCCTGCCCTACAGTTCAGCAGGCCGCTCCCAGGCGAAATTTAACCTCTTCTTGGTAAGAGGTGGGTACCTTCTCGGCTGGCTCACAGTCCTTGGCCATACCTCCCTGAAAAGAAAACACTCCTTTTAACCTGATCATCGCATTATCTGAGTAACTGGCATCCTCACTAGTTCAGAGAGAATTATAGCATAGCTCTTCTATGTTTTACAAGAACTCCCTTTGGCGAACAATTTCATAGAGCAATATGCCCGTGGCTATCGCCACATTAAGTGACTCAACGTCTTGAGACATTGGAATCGTAACACACTGCACATCTGCACTCCGAAAGGATGGAGATGGTCCATTTCCCTCGTTTCCTACAACCAGGGCAAGTGGACCATCCGCCAGTTTGGTATGGTAAACCGGGCTGCCCTGGATATCTCCCATGAAGACACTCAAACCCCGGTCCCGACAAAAGCCCAAAATATCCTCCGGCTGCCGGTCGGGCAGTAGGACTAGGGAAAAGATAGCTCCCATTGTACTTCGCAAAACTTTCGGATTATATAAATCAACGGTTCCCCGTGTCAAACATACATATCGTACTCCTGAGGCCAACGCTGTGCGCAAAATGGCGCCAAGATTCCCTGGATCTTGAATACCATCTAAAATAAGCAAGACCGAGTTCCGATCAATTTGCAGATCTGCCCAAGTATAGGTCATTTGGCATACAACAGCTAAAACCCCTTGTGGTTCATCTGTCGCACTCATCTTACGAAGAACACGCCTAGTCACTTCCTCAACAGGGATACTTCGTTCACACAACCTTTGATGAAGGAACTGCCACTCTGGAGTCTCTCGTTCCTGGCAAACAAAAATCTTTTGAATAGGAGCATTTCTGTACACGGCCTCCTCGACGAATCGCCAGCCTTCAACCACAAACATTTGAGCTTCCTCGCGGGCTTTATGCCGCTGCAAAGAGCCCACATATTTTACCTGCTCATTCTGCAAGGACTCAATCATCTATCCAACCTCCAGAGGCTAGTAAGGAAAACTTAACTATAAACGTCAGTTATACTTTCTTACTGGTATGCTAAAAAGAGGATGCATTTGCACCCCCCGTTTTACCCGTTAACTTGTACTTTGGCAACATTAACGATTTCTGTAAACGCTGCCGCATCGCTGATCGCCAGTTCCGCCAGCATCTTTCGATTGACAGTAACCCCAGCTTTCTTCAAGCCGTTCATCATACGGCTGTAGGATAAACCATTCATCCGGGCAGCTGCATTGATTCTGGCAATCCAGAGCTTACGGAAGTTACCTTTGTTATCCTTTCTATGGGCATAGGCATAAGCTAAGGATTTTAGAACTTGTTCATTCGCCGGGCGGTAGAGTTTGCTTTTCGCCCCGCGGTATCCTTTTGCCAATTTTAATATTTTTTTATGGCGGGCATGTTTGGTTACGCCTTTTTTTACACGGGCCATCCCGAAGACCTCCTTCTAACTCAAATAATTTTATAAATAAGCAATTAAACTTTTTATTCGTTTCACATCAGACTTGTGCATCACAGTAGATGAGCGCAAGCGCCGTTTGGTTTTCGGTGACTTCTTCTCCAGAATATGGCTTGTGCAGCCATGCATCCGGATTATTTTACCGGTTCCTGTTTTCTTAAAACGTTTTGCCGCTCCACGGTGGGTTTTCATTTTAGGCATTTAATATATCCCCCTCTCGGTAATTAGTCGTGTTTAATCGTGGCTAAGATCATAATCATGTTTCGTCCCTCAAGCTTAGCTTCGCGTTCGACAGTACACTCTGTTTTACAGAAATCAGCAAGTCTCAAGCATAACGCCCTTCCAAGCTCCGGGTGGGTCACTTCCCGTCCGCGGAACATAATCGTCACCTTAACTTTATCTCCATCGAGTAAAAAGCGTTGGGCGTTACGGGCTTTAGTCTCGAAGTCATGATCCTCAATGTTGGGACGCAATTTAACTTCTTTAATTTCCATATTCTTTTGCTTTTTTCGAGCCTCTTTGTCTCGCTTGGCTTGCTCGTACTTGTACTTACCGTAGTCCATTAGTTTGCAGACCGGCGGTTTAGCCGTCGGTGCAATTTCTACGAGATCTAAAGACTTCTCGACTGCAATGTTTAAAGCGTCTCTGGTCGCCATAATTCCAAGTTGTTCTCCCTCTTCACCAACGAGACGAACATCCCGAACCCGGATTTCGTCATTTAGTCTTAAGTCCTTGCTAATAAGAAAACCCCCCCTTAAAATATCAGCTCAAAAACAAAAAAGACGGATGAATACCACCCGTCTTCCAAACAATCGCGAGCACACACTACGCTCAGGACCAGAAGATACCTTAGCGACGAACGCCGTAAGGTGAGAAGCGGATGGCTTCTACTTGACATCGCACATTGTATACTAATAACTGGTCTTTGTCAATACCTCATGTTGACACAATAACTTTATGGATTATCTTACTCTTAATTTCTTCCTGGAGGAGCTCAGTAAATGCCTCAACTGTCATCTTTTCTCCAGCATTCCCTTGCCCGTACCGTCGGAGTGCAACCATGTCAGATTCAGCTTCCTGATCCCCTACGACTAACGTAAACGGGATCTTTTCAGTTTGAGACTCTCTGATCTTATAACTTATCTTTTCTTTGCGTTCATCCGCCTCTACTCGGATATCGAGTTCATTCAGACGGGAAACCAGCGTATTAGCATACTCATGATGTCGCTCACTAATCGGCAGGATACGGACTTGAATCGGCGCCAGCCAGACAGGAAAAGCCCCGGCATAGTGTTCTGTCAAAAGGGCAATAAATCGTTCGATGCTTCCATACACAACTCGATGAACCATTACCGGCCGATGCTTTTGACCGTCTTCCCCAATATAGTTTAAGTCAAATTTCTCAGGCATTTGGAAATCAAGTTGAATAGTTCCACACTGCCAAGTCCGATCGAGGCAATCCCTCACATGAAAATCAATCTTAGGTCCATAGAACGCTCCATCGCCCGGATTAATCTTGTATTCGATACTCTTATCCTCTAATGCCTCTTGAAGTGCCTTAGTTGCCGTTTCCCAGTCCTCATCTGATCCCATGGACCCTTCAGGACGGGTTGACAATTCAACGTTATAGTCAAAGCCAAATATTTTATAGAAATAGTCGACCAGTTCAATAACCCCAATAAGTTCTTCCTTGATTTGAGATGGGAGCATGAAGATGTGCGCATCATCCTGAGTAAAGTTTCGGACCCGTAACAGCCCATGAAGTGCGCCGGAAAGTTCATGGCGGTGCACTAAGCCCAGTTCTCCTACTCGAAGCGGAAGATCCCGGTAACTGTGGAGTTTTGTCTTGTACAAGATCATGCCACCCGGACAGTTCATAGGCTTTATCGCATAATCCTGGTCGTCAATTTTTGTGAAATACATGTTTTCTTTATAATGATCCCAATGCCCGGATTGTTCCCACATCGAACGATTAAGGATCATCGGAGTCTTAATCTCCTGATATCCGCGTCTTTGGTGTTCCTGCCGCCAGAAATCCTCAAGTGCATTACGTAAGATCATGCCTTTAGGATGAAAAAAAGGAAACCCGGGTCCCTCCTCGTGGAGGCTAAAAAGATCAAGTTCTAAGCCGAGCTTACGATGGTCACGTCGCTTGGCTTCTTCCAACTTAAACAGGTAATCTTCCAAATCTGAGGGTTTAGCAAAGGCTGTTCCGTAGATACGCTGGAGCATTTTATTTTTTTCGCTCCCCCGCCAGTAGGCACCGGCCAAGTTCATGAGTTTAAAGACTTTAATGTTTGCCGTTGAAGGAAGATGTGGTCCGGCACAAAGGTCTGTAAAATTCCCTTGAGTGTACATTGAAATTGTGACGTCCTCTGGAAGGCCCTCGATGAGTTCAACCTTATATTTTTCACCCAATTCCCTGAAATGAGTTAGTGCCTCGGCTCGGGAAACTTCTCTCCTTTTGAAAGAATGCTTTTCCTTCACAAGACGGTTCATTTCTTTCTCTATGCTCTCCAAGTCCTCTGGGATAAAGACATGGTCGGAGTCAAAGTCATAGTAATAACCATTAGCAATCGACGGTCCAATCCCGTATTTCGTTCCCGGAAATAGATTCCCTACGGCTTGAGCCATCAAGTGGGCGGTAGAGTGCCTTAAGACGCCTAATCCTTCATCGCTATCTATCGTTACGATCTCCACCGCCGTATTTTCTGTAAGAGGATAGGATAAATCCTTCATCTTATCATTGACTTTCCCTGCTACCGCTTCCTTCGCCAATCCTCGCGAGATGGCGGACGCCAGTCCTGCTAATGTCGTTCCTGTCTCAACCTCGCGAATTGAACCGTCTTTTAAGGTGACCTGAATCATTAAATTCACTCCTTACCAATTTCATATCAAAAACTCTCGTCCCTAGTAGGGACGAGAGTTCGCTCCCGTGGTTCCACCCAATCAAAAGGTCATAAGCCTGACCTATCACTCGATATCCCTTAACGCGGGGTACGGCTAAGCTTACTTATTTCAGCCCAACACTCAAGGGTGGTTTTCTCCTGTACGTTCTTGAAAAATGCTTTCAGCCATGGCATTTCATCTCTTACGCGACTGATCAGGGTACTCTCCCTTTCAACGATTTACAATTTAATATATCATTTATGATAATCAATAATCTTTCATTTGTCAAAACTTTTCACATAAGGGACACCCTTGACAATCATGTACTCTATCCCCAAAGACACTTCGAATGGTTTTTAACGTATCTTTGTAACCCTCATAACGAATATGTAAGATAATTTGGCGGGGTGCAACGGCAATCAAAGCACTGACCAATAAATCTTCATACCCTAACTCATGGACGTTGTCGAGTTGGTAATCCTCCAGGAATTGATGCGTCACTTTAACTCCTTCATCGTTATACAGATGGAACTTTCCTTGGGGAGTCATCCCAACGTGTAAACACTCTAAGCGTGGTTTTTGGCTGTCCACAAAATGTTTTAGGAGCAGGATAAATTCCATGTATTCTTTTTCAATAACGTACTCATCAAGGGCATACCCCACAGCTATATTTACTTCACCTTTATACTCCTGAACGCGAAAACGCAAAAACCCTTCTATGTCAAAAACAGAATTATGATCTAAGCAACTTAAAATCTGAGTAACAAGCCTTGTCTTGCTGCTCACACTATAACCCCGCACTTGCCCTAGTCCATTATTTAAATAATTCAAAGCCTTGTCAATCACTATTTGCCAATTGTCTTCCATCAAATCATGTTTTTTTCCGATTATCTGGCGAACATGCTCTTTCTCCCAATGGAGCAAAATTGTCTCTGCCAAGGCATTTGCCAAGTAATAACGATGAATTTTTTGAACTATATTCTCGTTTTCTGTCGCCTCGAGCGAAGAGTCATGAAACTTGCACTCAATAAGCCAACGTTTTCCCTGCCGCAGTTCAACGATTTGTATAGGAAGCTGCTCTTGTTCACGCAGTTCGCGTAAGCATTCACAGATACTCTCCCGATAATCTTGCGTTGCTAATTGCACGGAATGTTCCACTGGCATCCCTCCATACTAGAGTATATGACCTAGTTAAAGTCATATTTCAGTTGGGCCAATCTCTAAGCTAAGTTTCTTCAAATTATTATTTTCGAAAAACCAAAGGACACACCTTAATATTCCCATAAACCTGGAATTTTACTCCTTTAGAGTCTAAACGAATGTGACAGGTTCCAGCCTAATTAAGAAAAGACGCCTCTGGTATCCAGAATAATTAAAAAACAAATAAGGGGCTGTGTGAAAACACAGTCCCTTAAAAATAAAATGGTAAGAGTTCACTGAATTAACAATAATTAAGCTATCCTGTGGAGGAGTTCACTCCTCTTCACTGACTAAAAGCTCCTTAACATAGTTAGGCAACGCAAAGCTCCCTTTATGAATTTCAGTATTGTAATACTTTGTTTTCAGCCCCAGACTGTTCCACGCTTGCTCGTCTATATCGGTCAGGGGATCGTACGTTTTTGAGGCAAAACCAAACAGCCAGTGAC
>JBAQLX010000675.1:0-4307 GCA_049302315.1 Desulfosporosinus sp. | reverse complement strand
GGAGTGGCCAAACTAGCCCAGTAGACTAGCCGATTATAGCGTAAAAATAATGATGGCGTAAAAACCTCCAAAGTGCCTGCTTTCACTTCCCGGTCCGGTGCATCCGCTGTCCATACCGTTCCGTCGGGGCTAATCTGGAGCTGAACAAATGCCGAGATGGCCCCAGAATTAGATACTGCGAATGAAAACACCTTTAAACTCGATACATCTTGAACTATTGAGGCGGCTGGAAGAATATTGGCTACCATGTTTTCCACGTTCTCTCGGAAAGCGTGGCCGGCCATCTGTACTTGCAGCAAACCATCAAAGGTACTATTTACTGGCGTTCCGGTACTTCCATAAATACGCACTCCATCACGAGTCGGGGTAAGATTCCGGATATCCCCGGTTACAAAAGTGCTTACATCAACATGAATTGGCACCGGGCTAATTACTTTTACGGACACGGGCATCTGGATTTGCCCGATACTATCGACATGCCGAGCATAAACCTGCCCTTTCTCATCAAGACGCAGAACCCGATTCGGATAAAGACGATAAGCTTCAACCTCATGAATAACTAACTTGCCCTCGCCGATTATGCCAATCTCCAGTAAGATTGCAGTTGTACCGACGGGCGTAGATACTATCTCGCTAAAAACTTCCGGTGTAGACCCTGGCGTTAAGGAAAAGACCTTTTGGCTTACCGCCCCGAAAAATACTTTAATATAAGATGCCACTTCCGCCGGTTCTGTTTCCAAAATGGCTTTAACTTCCCAACGTTGGATTTCGCCTGCTTGAACTGTAGTATCCAAAGCTTGGGTAATACCTGCTCGTTGCCCTCCGGGGTGAAGAATTGCAATTGCCCGTGGCCCTTGCACAGGACCAAGCCACTCCCAGCTGGTTGTAGGGTCACCGCCTTTCTGAACCCATCCATCGGGGAATTCTGGAGTAATTTCTTGAGATAGTAGGAAATCCCCATTATATACTTGATTCATTATATCCACACCTACTACCCCATTTCCTTAAAACCATTTACCTGGTAAAAAATAGGCTCAAAATGTTATAGATTTGCATTTATATTTCGATCAGATTTTCCTCAAGTTTCTGGATCTGATTCATCCTATGTTCATCGGGGAAATGGTGCATTTCCTCTTTCAGCGCCTTAATGGCCTGTTCCTGGTGCAGACGTGCCTTTTCCCAAATTATTCTAGGAGTATTTAATCCGTTCTTAATGGCCTGTTGTAAATTCTGAACAGCTTTTTCTAAATCTCCGAGAGCCCAGCAGGTTTTACCCAGATAATAATAAACTAGCGGGTAATTGCTGCTTATCTCCAGGAGGGATTGGAATTCAGCCTTTGCCAATTCATATTTTTCATAATTATAGTACAGTTCTGCCAGTAAATAAGATGGCCGCTCTTTTAGTATCGGTACAAGGTTATCAAAGGCCGCATCTACCTGATTGCTATCCCCCAGTTCAACTATCAGACCCATTAATTCTTTAGCCAGGTTATATGACTGCTCCTGGATAATATCAGCTTTGTTTGCATAACTGCGGGTAAGAAGGTTTAAGACATATACCGTAGATGGATCAGCTTGAGCGTTTTTTATTTGTCTCCGGCATTCAAGGGCCGTACGGTAATCCTTAGCTATCCAATAGTACAATAATAGATATTGCAAGGCCTTAATATAGAGGTTCTTGTCTTGGGTAATGTTGTGAAATGCATCCTCAGCCTCAGAATACTTTTTGATCCGCATCAAACATAAACCCTTAAAAAGCCATATTTTTTCTGATATTTGTCCGTAGCCCTCTAATTGATTTATTCGGTCAAGAGCGAGTTGATAAGCACCTGCATGATAAAAGATCGATGTTAGTTCGGATTGCAAATTCCTGGCGCTTAAATCGAAAACTCGATTTAAGGAGTTAATCGTATAATCGGGGTTATTACGGGGATGAAGTATGGTTATCATCCTTCTGAGGGGATCAATCAGATAGGGGTTGTTTTTGAGAGATTCATAATAATAAATCAGGGCGCCGTCCAGATCCATAAAATACTCTGATAAACTTCCCAGCAGGTACAGACTAGTGTATTTACAATGATAGTAAAAAAGGTCACGATAAGGCGGCGGGGAGAAGCGAGCGAGAGCTTCTTTTAGAGACGGCAAGGCCTGTGAGTAAAGCCCAAGGTCTTTATAGATTATACCCTTGAGATAATAAAGGTCTGCTGAATCAGATCGCATATTGAGAGCATCATTTGCGAAGGCGAGAGCTTCCGAAGA
Source organism: Desulfosporosinus sp. (assembly GCA_049302315.1). Lineage (GTDB taxonomy): Bacteria > Bacillota > Desulfitobacteriia > Desulfitobacteriales > Desulfitobacteriaceae > Desulfosporosinus. The sequence continues at coordinate 2,048 of JBAQLX010000675.1, read as the reverse complement.
TTTACCCAGCATATATAAACTGATGATAATTGAACGCTGTAGATCAGGGATATTAACGGCCTGGCAGTCAGACTTGTCGTAGGCAAGCTGAAAATACTCCAGCGCTTCTAAATATCTGTCATAATGGTAGTACTCTCGTCCCAGTAAAAAGTATTTTAGCGGTTGTTCACTTTCTCGTTCCAGGACCTGCTTGATAAGCTCTACGTTTCGTTTTAATCTATCGTGGTCTGTGGTATTTTCTTTGGTGTAACCATGATGAAGAATAGTGATGTTTGAGACTGTTTCAATCACAACTGAGGGATTCTGATCGAGAATACTATCAATAATCTGCTCTTGAATGATGCCCTGATATCGATAATTTTTATTATTTCTAAATAACCTTAGCTGTAAAGAGGATCCGGCCAGAATTTCGTGCTGGTTATTTGAAGGTTGGCGTATGGTTAGAAGGTAGGCGTCAACATCCGGAGTCCGTATTTTTTCTCGAATAAGTTCATAAGATTTACCTTCAATCTCTTCATCTCCGTCAAGTACCAGAATCCATTCACCGCTGGCTTTGTCCAGGCTGTAATTCCGGGCGGAACTGAAGTCGTTTTCCCATTCAAAAGAAAATACCAGCGCACCGAATTCAGAGGCAATCCGTAGGGAGTCATCAGCCGAACCGGTGTCAACGACAATGATTTCGCTGGCGATAGCTTCAATACTGGAAAGGCAGCGGCGCAGGCAATTTTCTTCATTGTTAATAATTAGGCAGATGCTAAGAGTTGTCACTCCAAAATCATCCCTTTAGTACTTTATTTATCCGATGGCTAAGCTGCTACTCGTGGTTCGTGGTTCGGATGACGCATATTGGACTTCGCATATCGCATACGCCTCTGGATAAGTTCAACTATACTTCAGATGGATTTAAACTCTAACTGAAGTAAGTTTCCTTTATAATATGTAAAACGTTGTATTTGGTGCTTGGAGCCTAGGCATAGAAGTAGTAGAAGTTAGAAGAAATGGGAATTGGAAGAAATAAAAGTAACATTATGTTTTTTCTCCATATACTAAAGCAAGGCCAAAACCAGGCTCATACCCAAGTTTATTGAATTTGGGAGGAAAGGAGAGACAATAATGCCAAACTATAAAGTATTTCAGGATAATCCCAATTCTTTGCCGGTAAAAATATATGGGATAGATAGCACTGATAACGCTAAACCGCTATTAACCAGTTCGAGTGGTATGCTGAACGTTACAGGCAATATCGCAGTAAGCGGTCCCGTAGAAATTAGCGGGAGCGTGGCGGTAAGCGGTCCCCTACAGATTAGCGGGAGCGTGGCAGTAAGTGGTCCCGTGGAAATTAGCGGGAGTGTGGCAGTAAGCGGCAGCGTGGCTGTGAGCGGTCCCCTACAGATTAGCGGGAGCGTGGCAGTAAGCGGTCCTGTAGAAATTAGTGGGAGTGTGGCAGTAAGCGGTCCCGTAGAAATTAGCGGCGCCGTAGGCCTTAGTGGTCATAGTATCGTTGATTCCGGAGTAATCCAAACTACTATAAATAGCGGCGGAACTGGCGAGTCCGGAGCGGCAAGTGGAGGCTCGTATGATGTATTAAGCTTCACGTCGTGGACCTTAGCTGTAAAATACAGTGGTTCCAGCGGAGACCAGGTGCATGTTATATTAGAGAAATCCGCGTTAAGCGGTGGTGAAGCATCGAATAGCGACTATGTCTATGATTCAAGCGGGACGTTTACAAGTGAAAACTGGCAATTCCTCACAGCAGGAATAACGCCAAGATATGCTCGATTGTATTATGTAGATACCGGCGCTTCTTCCGGAACATTGCTGAGTTATTTCCAGGCCCAAAACTAGGCGTTGTGTAGCGAAAAAGCTTGTCTCATACTTTCAACAAACATCGTTTTCGAGTCGCAAGGCTTGGAAACGGTGTTTATCCAATCGTAAGACTCTCACTTCTACAAGTGGGAGAGGTACACCTTATTCTGCTTCGGTGGGGGTAGACTCCGACTTCGCCGCTAAGAATTCCTTTTGGGACGTGCGGCTTCGGCGAAACCCTC
>JBAQLX010000674.1:0-6850 GCA_049302315.1 Desulfosporosinus sp. | reverse complement strand
ACCGTGTCCATGGTATGCGCCCGATGGAGTACCATTGTCCCATCGCACTCTGCACAGTAGACCAGACCAGACCAGAGAACAGAAAAACATAGGACGTTTTGCTGCCATATTACCTATTTTCAAAAGTACTTTAATCCCAATGTAGCATATGTTATAATCATGTATAGCATATGCTACATTGACCAACAGAATGTCAGGAGGCGTCATATGGTCTTTTCATTTGTGGTAAAAAAAGTAAGATGCGAACTCAACTTGAGTCAGCAACAATTAGCACAAGCGTTGAATGTAAGCTATACAACAATAAGCCGATGGGAAAATGGTCATGTTGTACCGAGCAATCTCGCTAAAAAAAGCTTTGTTGAATTTTGTGAAAATAATTTCATAGATATATCGCTATTATCAGATAGCGATACAGAGAAGAAATAATCTCCAATTAGAAGAAGGTGTTGAACATGCCAAGGGCGGATTTGCTCTGTGATTTAATAAAATATGGTCTCAATAACGACAACCCAAATTTCCGTAAAGTGGCAGAGGCTATCTGTGCGGAAGAGCGGGCAAAACAACACGGGGTCTTGGCAAATAAAATTGAAGAGATGCTTCAAATTCCGAATAGATCGTTGACGCGGGATATTTCATTGCCCTCTATTCGAAATGGCAATAGCGAACAAAGCTTATTTGTGGAAAAAATACCAACAAAAAAAATTGACCAGTTGCTGCTCCCGCAGTCTGTTGCTGATAGCTGTTCTGAACTAATCGAAGAGCAAGAGAGAGCGGATTTGTTGCGCTCACATGGATTAGAACCCAGAAACAAAATATTGCTTGTTGGTCCGCCTGGGAACGGGAAAACGTCACTGGCCGAAGCGGTCGCCGAAGCATTGATGATTCCATTGCTAACAGTTAAATATGAAAGCATCGTAGGTGCTTACCTCGGAGAAACCGCATCGCGGCTTGGCAAGTTGTTTGATTACGCTAAGACAAGGCAATGTGTCCTGTTCTTTGATGAGTTCGAAACTCTTGGCAAGGAGCGTGGCGATACGCATGAAACTGGGGAGATAAAAAGAGTTGTTAGCTCTTTACTGCTTCAAATTGATGCTTTACCAAGCTATGTTGTGGTAATAGCCGCGACCAACCACGATGCCCTATTGGATAGAGCAGCATGGAGACGGTTTCAGCTTCGATTGATACTACCAAAACCGTCACGCGAGAATTTGGAGGCGTGGTTTACACAGTTTGAAAATCGCTCCGGTTTTGATTTTGGAATCGAACCCTCTACACTGGCAAAAAAATTCTTAGGCAAAAGTTATTCCGAAGCTGAGGAATTCGCATTATCTGTTTATCGAAGATATGTTCTTCGAATTCCGAATGGGAACGCAAAAAGTCTAACACAAACTGAATTAAGCCTATATCTCGCCGGGGCCAACGGCAATATAGATAAAAGCCAGGAAGAAGGTGCCGAATAATGCCCGAAAGACCGCTTATATTGTTTGGAAAACCCAACCCTGCTGACAGAAGTAACAAGGGCGGTGGTGCGCCTATAATAAACCCTCCATCACATTCAAGACAAGTGTCTCGGCTTGCGCCAAAACTGGAGGTTCTCCAAAAAGCAATTGATGACAATAAAATTCTATTTCAACAATCACCAACAGGAATCGAACCCGAAAAGACACTGGTATTTGATGTGTCTGGCGATATAACATCTTTTTACACCGCTGTAAAAAATCTTGGCGATGATGCGGAGTGGATTTTTGATTCATCGGAGGACATTGATGTGTCGGACGATTTTTTTGTCTGCAAAAAAGATAAAAAAACAAAGGTAGTATCAAGAGATGAAACCAAGGTAAGATTTTCCGGAAAAGTGTATTGCATACTTGCGAATAATCGTGCCCTTGAAGAAATGTTGTCATTATGGAAGCAGTATGCCCAAAATCCAAACATGAGTTTTCCTAATGGCAAAACAGGCCTTAAGGATGTTTTCAATAATCTCGTCGATATACATTTCTGGGGTTACAAAGAGCGTGTCGAAGAAACCGGCATCTTAGAAGCGTGGAGGGATGATTTACAGTTAGAGCCCGCGCTTAGTACAGTAAAATGCGAAATCGAATTGTTTTATAGGAAGTCAAAGGATATACAGCAGCAACGCGAAAATGATTTAATAGCCCTGATCCAGTCAGCAGGAGGCAGAATATTGGGGCGTACTGTGATTGACGGGATTCATTATCATGCACTTTTGGCATCTCTGCCACGCCAAACGGTTCAGGACATCATTGACAGGAAAGATGTAGCTATAGCTTCCGCAGAACAGGTAATGTTTTTTCAGGCAGTGGGACAAAGCGTGATTATCTCAGATGATAATATTGCAGACAGCACTTCGCAAGTAAATTTGCCTTCCACTATTAATGAGGAACCTATTATTGCGTTATTTGACGGATTACCGCAAGAAAATCACCCTTATCTAAAGGGTCTGTTAAACGTTGATGATCCTGACGATTATGCTGCCCAATATACTGTGCCAGCCAGAAAACACGGTACTTCTATGGCTTCGCTAATTGCGCATGGAGATATAAATAATATACGGCATCAAGTTACTCAAAAAATCTACGTCCGCCCAATAATGAAATCCATAAATATGCTCGACGGTACAGGGGAAGAGATCCCTGACGACGTATTAATTGTCGATAAAATACACGAAGCTGTACGCAGACTTTTTGAAACTAATGCAGGTCGTGTTGCCCCCAGCGTGAGAGTCATTAATCTTTCTATCGGTTTTCCAAGCAGAATATTTGACAGAATGATGAGTCCTTTGGCGCGTCTGCTTGATTGGTTAAGCTATACATACAGAGTTCTTTTTATTGTCAGCGCAGGAAATCATTCGAACGACATAGACGTTGAAATGTCCTTTAATGATTTCTCTGTTCTTACTGTAGAAGATCGCGATGCTATTATAGCTCGGCATCTGAACAACAACGCTCGTATTCACCGATTGCTTTCTCCTGCGGAAAGCATCAACGCCTTAACAGTGGGTGCATCATTTTCGGATGAATCAGTTTTCACCCCCGACGCACGGCAAATTCTTCCCTGTTCGGATGGTATGGTTAGTCCGATAAGTGCGCTTGGTCGTGGGTTAAACAATTCCATCAAGCCTGACATAATTTTTGACGGCGGCAGAAATACCGCTCTGCAAAACCATATGGGCGGCACTGAACTGCGTTGGCGTACCTCATTGACAAGAGCGCCTGGCACTATTTCGGCGGCTCCATTTAACATAGCAAGCGGGGTTGAAAAAACTATGCATTCCTATGGGACAAGCAACGCTGCCGCACTAACCTCTCATGAAGCGTCTCGTTGCTATGACACATTGTTGGATGTTTTTGACGAGGCAGGCGAAGCATTACCTCACGAGGATATTGCATTGTTAATCAAAACTATGTTAGTGCATGGAGCGGAGTGGGGCGAGTTATTCAAGACATTTAATTCAGCTCTCGGCACCCCCAAAAGAGCAACGGATTATATGTATAGATTTTTTGGATACGGAAAGCCGAATATTGACAAGGCGGTTGAGTGCGCCAAGAATCGTATCACGTTGATTGGTTATGGTGAATTAAAAGATGGTGAAGCGCACCTTTTTGATTTACCCTTACCATTTGACGAATTCAGCCGCGAAAAAATACTGCGGCGGCTGACGGCAACAATGGCATGCTTTTCTCCAATCACTCCTTCTCGTCAGGCATATCGTTCCGCACAATTGTGGTTCACGATAGTAGGAGCAAAAAAGCATCTGATTGACAAGCGTGTTGATGCCGATTGGACGGCAGTCAGAAGAGGAAGTCTGCAACATGAGATTTTTGAGAACAACGAAATTGTTGTTTGGAGTGCAAACGATACCATTCAGCTTAAAGTGAATTGCGCTAATGTTGCCGATGACAAATATAGCGGCTCTGTTCCATATGCATTGATGGTTTCGTTTGAAATAGACAGCGCTGTTGGCATTGACGTTTATGAACGTGTTGGAACAAAAATTAAGCCAAGAGTATTGGCTTAATTTTCCCAACGAACGGAGATAAAAGATGGCAAAAAAGACTGTACCAAAAGAACAATCATTTGGAAAGCATTTTGTGGAATTGTAGGGACGCCCTCTCATGAGTGCAACGAGCCATTATCAGAGTATATAAACCATGGCTTTGCGAAAAAGAAAGTAGACTAAGGACGGAAACTGAATTTTAGGATGAAGGAACAGGAAAATATCTGCTTACAATGTACTGTTTGAGGAAGCAAATTTTCAGCGGGATCGAACCGTTGGCTTTCTATACTATGCAAAATATTGAACTAAAAATGTTTAGAGAGGCACTATCCCTTGTGAGATAATGCCTCTCTTGTTGCTTTTCCCATATCGGTTCGGGGTATGGTTCAGTAGGTTTCCCTATTAAACCGTGCTTTTTGTCGCTTACTTTTTTATTAAGCCCGTTATGTTTTACCCAACTTGGGTAAAATGCTTTCTGAATCTACTCGTAAGACGGGATTTCTTGCGAGCTGACATGTTCTTATGAATCAAACCCTTGGAGGAGGCTCTATCCAAAGCACGAGTAGCCTTTTTCAAAGCGAGTGCTGCTGTCTCGGAATCCGTTGTGATTGATTCTTCAAAACGACGAATAGTCGTCCTTAAGAAAGATTTCGCAGCAGCATTTTTAATCATGCGAGCTTTTCCCAACTCAACTCTTTTAATGGCGGATTTAATGTTTGGCACTAATAGTCACCCCCTTTGATTATTGATACTCCTTACTTGTTACACAAAATATATTTTAACATTAGGATGGAAATTTATCAAGGAAAAGTTGTGAATAAATGATTATTAATAAATTTTGTGATTATTGTTTAAACTAAGCTAGGAGTAAAGACACTTTAGAAATAAAGTCAAATTGAAACAAAATGATTGGAGGGTACAAATGATGTTAGGAATAATCGTGCGGTTTGTTGTTTCGGCTCTGGTTTTACTCTTGGTGAGTTATTTTGTTCCGGGACTTCAGGTGAATGGTATAATCGGAGCGGTGATCGCTGCAGCGGTGATCGCTGGACTGGGCTATGCTATTGAAAAGGTGTTCGGAGACAAAATTACTCGAACGGGACGGGGCGCGGTCGGATTTATTACGGCCGCTGTGGTGATTTACCTCAGTCAGTTTATTGTTCCTGGTTATATTTCTGTTACCATTATTGGCGCTTTACTGGCCTCGCTAGTCATTGGGATTGTCGATAGCATTGTTCCAACGACGCTTCGTTAGTTAAGATCAAAAGCAGCAAATACCTATGTAACGAAATATCTCTTTCATATGTTCTACCTTGGACTTGTCTCTCATAATTCTTCAATAAAGAGGAAGGGGGGACAAGTCCTTTGTTACGGGAAGATTTCTATCATCGTCAAAAAAAACATTTCCGGATTTGGAGAGTCAGAGAATGGGCGCGAGGATTCCTTCTAGGCTTAGTAAGTATTCTAATTATTTTGGGCTTGGTTTATGCCCTCAGAAGCGGGAGCTCTCGTCAACTAATTGGATTTCTAACCCAACAGTCGTTTCCATTTGAAGCCATATTAATGGAAGGGGTCCCGGGCTTTTCTCAGCCTGAGCGCGCTCGCTTGGATCTAACAAGGAATCAAGGGGCGGCGGTCAGTATGTTTTTATTGACGGGTGTCAATATCGCAGATCCCCGGACATTTTTTCTAGGCTATTTTTCTTCGCCGCCACAAGGTCCAGTGTGGTTAGGGTGGGCTTACAATCCTAATGATCCAGAGTTTGAAGGGCCGATTCTTGAACCAATCGAACCTCAACAACCTGGAGGGAATGAGAGTGTGGCTCCTCCAACTGTACCTGTGCCGGGGGCGAAAGAAATTATAGTAGGGATATATAATACGCACAACAGCGAAAGCTATGCAGGTGACGGGGGTTCTGAACGACAGCCGGGGGAAAACGGAGATGTCGTAACGGTAGGTGAAACACTAAAAAAAGCCCTTCAACAAAATGGAATCGGTACTGTTCACTCGATGCAAATACATGATGCTCTGGATTTCATGAAAGCATATGGAGAGTCTGTAAAAACGGCAACCCAAATAACCAAAGATTATCCTTCTGTGAAGGTTTTAATTGACGTTCATAGAGATGGCTTACCTCTTGGGGTTCCAAAGCCATCGATCACGGTGAAGGGACAGAGGGTAAGTAGGGTGTTGGTGGTGATAGGAAAGAAGAATGCGCACTGGCCAAAGAATGAAGCTTTAGCAAAGGAACTCATGGCCTTAGGGGAAAAGAAATATCCCGGGCTGTTTATGCCGAACATTAGTTATGCAGCTGATGCGCGGTATAACCAACACCTTTCTGACGGCGCGTTATTATTGGAATTTGGGACCCAGTTAAATACGTTAGATGAGGCAAATGGGGCGGCTGAGGCTGTAGCAGAGGTTTTGGCGGAATATCTAAAGAAAAGCTCGACTTAAGACACAAGCCCCGAGGAAGTTAAATTTGCTCTACCTCGATACTATCTTTATTAATCACATCTTTGAGTGTAACTGCCCTCGAACCACATTTAGGACAACGTTCAGTACTACAGGGTCGTACTTAACCCCCGTTCGACCCAAGCCAGAGGAAGTTTCTTAGCACGTTCGCACACGTTCCATCGCTATTCGCTTGGTGATGAATCTAAAACGCAAACCTCTGGGCTTTCTGCATGTGAACCAATGCGTTTCTTAACGCTTCATCGCCTGCGCTCATTGACGCGATTCCTCTCTCCGTGCTCACTAAGCTAAGAAACTTCCTCTGGCTTCCTCCCCCTTTAACCGTCTCGTGATAAATGCTATAATTCGGAGGGTAGA
>JBAQLX010000673.1:0-1762 GCA_049302315.1 Desulfosporosinus sp. | reverse complement strand
GGGTACATTATATAGTGGGGTAAAGCTTGATATATGGGTATTTTTGCACAACCCGCAGAAAAGGTATATTAGCGTGTTAGGCATCCAGGGTTAGCTCTGACGAAATACCCTAAATTAAGATAAATCGGAAATGTTGAGTGTTTTTTATAACAGGTTCTTTTTGTCAAATTGAAGTATACCCTAACTTGACGTCAAGTTGCCCTTGAAATTATGTCAGAATAGGGTTGTTTTTATTATTTATTGACATCTTGTTAACCATATTATAGACTTTATCTTGACACTTTTATGCGAAGAAGGGAATCAAATGAACAGTCACACATTTGGTTATATCCGCGTGAGTACCTTCGATCAAAACACTAGCCGTCAATTAGATGGGTTAACCATGGATCGAGTGTTCATTGATAAAGCGTCTGGTAAAGATACCCGCCGCCCTGAACTGGAAAACTTAAAGCAATTTGTTCGTGATGGTGATACTGTTATTGTCCATAGTATGGATAGGCTTGCTCGTAATTTGGATGACTTACGTCAAATTGTTCGTAGCCTTACAGAAAAAGGCGTAAAAATTCAGTTTATGAAGGAAAATCTTACTTTTTCCGGCGATGACTCGCCGTTGGCTAACTTGTTGTTATCGGTTATGGGAGCTTTTGCCGAATTTGAACGCTCCTTGATCCGCGAACGACAATTGGAAGGTATCGCGCTAGCTAAACTGCGAGGTGCCTATACTGGCAGGAAAAAAGGGTTAACGGATGATCAGATTGTTCACCTTAAGCAAAGGGTTGCTTCCGGTGAACAAAAGGCCCAGATCGCTCGTGATCTCGGGATTAGCCGGGAAACCTTGTATAAATACTTGAAAATTTAATCTCTTAGTGTCTAATTCCCCGCAGTCTCTGCTCAAGCCGTTCCATATTGAGGTGCAAAAATCGTATTCACAGCCATAATCACAAGGTGTTTCGCACCTAAGATTATGGCCTATTCATGCGGTTTTTTGGTATTATACATTGTTAATCCACAACGCAATTCTCGGGCTTACAATAATTATTGTGAACCCTAGAATTGCGTTGTGAATATGGGTGTGAATTACATTGTGAATTAAAGTGACGTGTATTCAGAAAAAGTTCTGGAGGATGGTCAGGTCGTTCACCTTTCTTACATCCGATGCTTTCTTTTTAGAATTGGTAATAACATACAAATTACTTGACAAAATAAGTTAATTCGTCTAATATAAAATTATATTTTACTTTAGACGAGGTGTTTGTTTGTGTATATACAAAGAGCGCTAGAAGATACTGTCCGAAAAGCATCAGCAACATTTCCAGTAATGCTTGTAACCGGCCCGCGCCAGGTAGGGAAATCGACGATGCTCGAAAGATTGGCAGAGCCTAACCGCAAAATTGTGACGTTGGACGACCCGGACATTCGATACCTAGCAAAGAGCGACCCCGCATTATTTTTGCAAAGATATACACCGCCTGTTTTGATTGATGAAATCCAATATGCCGCTGCCGAATTATTTCCGTATATCAAAATGGCAGTTGATAAATCAAAGCGTAACGGGGATTTTTGGATCACCGGATCACAGGCATTTGTCATGATGCAGAATGTCAGCGAATCCCTTGCAGGACGCGTCGGGATTATTAACTTATTGGGTTTATCGACTAGTGAAATCAATGCAGTCTCATCCGAAGTATTTACGACAGACTCGGAAAGGTTGATGAAACGTGTTGAAGAGGCTAAGAAGTTTGATCTTAATGGACTGTATTCC
>JBAQLX010000672.1:0-2678 GCA_049302315.1 Desulfosporosinus sp. | reverse complement strand
TACCCGAGCTTCGTATTGCCGATTTGGTGGCCAAAATTCCTGTTATTCAAGGAGGAATGGCTGTTAGGATATCTATGGCTCCTCTCGCAGCAGCTGTTGCTGAGGAGGGAGGGATCGGAATAATTGCGGGCAGTGGTTTGCCGGTGGAAGAATTTGTTGCAGAAATTCGTGAAGCACGTCAGCGTACGAAAGGAATTATTGGGGTAAACATTATGTTTGCTGTTCGCGAATTTGCGCAGTTGGTTCAAGCCGCGTTTAATGAAAAGATTGATCTTTTGATTTCGGGAGCCGGTTTCTCCAGAGACATGTTCACTTGGGGTAAAGAAAAGGGTATCCCGGTAGTGCCCATTGTTTCATCAGCTAAACTTGCCAAATTATCTGAAAAACTTGGGGCGGCCGCCGTGGTAGTTGAAGGGGCGGAGGCTGGTGGGCATTTAGGGACGCTTCGTTCGATCCACGATATCCTCCCGGAAGTAATAGCAGCGGTCAGTATTCCTGTGATCGGTGCAGGAGGTTTCATCGACGGACAGGATGTCGCTCAGGCATTGAAACTTGGCGCCGATGGGGTGCAAATGGGAACCCGGTTCGCGCTTAGCGAAGAGTGCAGTGCAGCTCCCGCTTGGAAAGAGGCTATGCTCAAGGCTACTAAAGAGGATGTTCTGTTAATTCATAGTCCGGTTGGGATGCCGGCGAGGGGGATAAGGAACCCCTTTACCAAGTTGCTCGATGAAAAAGTGGATGTCAGGTCGAAGAAATGTACGGGCTGTCTTAAGCAGTGTGCGGGGAACTTTTGTATTATCAGTCGCTTAGTTAAGGCTCAACAGGGGGATGTTCGGGAGGGTCTTATCTTTTCAGGGGCTAATGTCCATAAGATTAAAGAAATTTTGTCCGTGCATGAGATTTTCGAGGAACTCAAAAATGGAATACTTAGCTTTAAGGAGGAAGAGCATTGAAACACCGTGCAGTTATTACGGGGATGGGTGTTGTCTCTCCTGTCGGCAACAATCTGGATGAATTCTGGAATAATTTAATCGAAGGAAAGTCCGGAATCGGACTATTAACGCGTTTTGATACTGCCGATTTGCCGACTAAGGTTGCGGCTGAGGTCAAAAACTTCGAGCCGACGGAATGGATTAACAAAAAGGAAAGCCGCCACATGGACCGCTTTGTGCAATTTGCCATCGCAGCTGCCAAGTTGGCGGTGCAGGATTCCGGATTGGATTTTGAGAAAGTAGACAAAGAACGTGCCGGTACCGTTATGGGTTGTGGGATTGGTGGCGTGATAACCTTTGAAGAACAAAAAGAGGTGCTCATGAGTAAGGGGAGCGGTCGGATCACCCCATTTTTTGTTCCAATGCTGATTGGCAACATGGCAGCGGGACAGTTATCCATCGAGTTTGGCTTAAAGGGGTCCAGTCTGACGGTTGTTACGGCCTGTGCTTCGTCCACTAACGCGATTGGGGAAGCGTTACGGATTATCCAACGCGGGGAAGCCGATGTCGTGCTTAGTGGAGGGACCGAGGCGCCGCTTGCGAAGTTGGCTTTTGCCGGCTTTTGCGCTGCGAAGACGATGTCCACGGAAAAGGAAAACCCGGAACAAGCGTCCCGACCCTTTGATAAGCGGCGGAGCGGCTTTGTCATGGGCGAAGGAGCAGGGGTTTTGGTCCTAGAATCCTTGGAACATGCAGAGGCTCGGGGCGCTCACATTTATGCCGAACTGGCCGGCTATGGAAGCACATCAGATGCCTATCATATTACGTCTCCGGCGCCCGGCGGAGCCGGTGCAGTCCAAGCGATGCGACTTGCCATCAAGGATGCTGGGTTAAGTGTCGAAGAGGTTGACTATATCAATGCGCACGGAACCGGCACAGGGCCCAACGATTCGGTGGAAACCTCCGCCATTAAAACTTTGTTTGGCAGTTATGCGTCGAAGTTAGCGATCAGTTCGACCAAATCAATGACCGGGCATTTGATGGGGGCTGCGGGAGCCATCGAGGCGATTATTTGTGCGCTGAGTATTGAACGGGGAGCGATCCCGCCAACGGCGAATTATGGAGAGCCGGACCCGGAATGTGATCTTGATTATGTCCCTAATATAGCGCGCAAACAAGAAGTGAAGGTGGTAATGTCCAATTCCTTAGGTTTTGGTGGGCATAATGCTACCATCTTATTAAAAAAATTTGCCTCAGATAAGGAGATCTAAACTAATGGTCGAAAAGAGCCGTAACGCGACTCCGAATTACATGAAGACGGAGGGAAGATCAGGGCGAAAGGAATATGTCGTGACTTCTCTGAAACAGGAACTTGGACTTGAATTAGCAAAGCGATTGGGACTTCAGACTCCACCGAATCGCCTGTTTAGCACGGCCTTGACCCATCCTTCGTATGTTTTTGAAAATCCGCAGTTTGGCAAAGAAACTAACCAACGGCTTGAGTTTTTGGGCGATGCGATTTTGGACTTTGTGATTGCGGAGTATCTTTACCTAAGTTATCCTGATCGGCCGGAAGGAGAGCTCACAAAAATGCGGGCTGCTGTCGTGAATGAAACAACTCTGGCTCACAAAGCGCATGAAATTGAGTTGGGGCAAGAGCTTTTATTGGGTAAAGGCGAGCAGGTATCTGGCGGACGAGAGCGGCCCTCCATCTTGGCGGACGCTTGGGAATCAGTTATTGGCGCG
>JBAQLX010000671.1:0-9085 GCA_049302315.1 Desulfosporosinus sp. | reverse complement strand
TTGAGCACAACATCCCGGCATTTGCACTGGGAGACCATCAATGTTGGGCTTACCCTGGGGCTGAGGACGGGAGCCAAGGCTCTGCAGGTCTTGGGTATAGGCCGCAGCGAGGCAGTTAGGGCCGAAGTAATTGGCGGACATTTCTTTGCCCAGGGGATCGAAGGAGCTACCGGGTGCAGTGGTCACCGGATGACTGTGAGGACAAGTCCACCGTGGTGCCATAAGAGAGGAGCTACCGGGTGCAGTGGTCACCGGATGACCCTGCGGGCCGGCGAGGAAATCTCTGAATGCCGGGAGAACTTGGCTGAGCTGCTGGGGATTGCCGACCCCTTGCGGATTATTTTCACCAAACCACTTTTCCGGTATGAAAAGCTGGTCTGAAATTAAGCCATAGCCTTTAGGTCCTGAATAGCCTAATAAAACCCCCGCCTGACTGTTTTCTACTTTGCCAACACGGCCACAATATTGACGGGCCACGCCCACAGAGTACTTACCCTTTTTAACAAAGCCACTTTCATCGACAGTAAACATCCCCTCATGATCTTATATACCCAATTTCAGATGGGGACGATCAATATTCTTATTGCCATTGGCTTAATCGTGAGTTTATTCTTAGGGAAGAAGTATTTTAACAAAGAGGGAGCGCCGGCAAAATTCTAAATCTGAAATTTTTCAATGGAGCCTTTAAGGTTCTGAGCCATGCTCGTAAGTTCTTGAGACGTTGCCCCGACTTCTTGTATTGAGGCTAATTGTTCTTCAGATGCCGAAGCAATAGTTTCATGCGCTTGCAAAGTGTTGTTTGCGTCTGTCACCATGGCATTCATTGTAGACGTCACTTTTTCCGTCCTCTGCAATAATTCCTGGGTTGTTCCCGATACGTGTTCTGCTTTTTTAGCGGTTAATTCGGTCGAGTCTAAAATATGGGTAAACATCTCTCCGGTTTTATTCACTAACTCGAGCCCTAATTTAACTTGTTGAGTCACTCTATCCATCCCTTGGAGACAAGATGCAGAGTCATTTTGAATGACGATGACGAGTTCAGACACCTTACCTGTTGATGAAGCAGTTTGTTCCGCCAATTTTCTCACTTCATCCGCAACGACCGCAAATCCTCTTCCCTGTTCCCCTGCTCGTGCTGCTTCAATTGCCGCGTTTAGGGCGAGGAGATTAGTCTGTGACGCTATATTGTCGATTAAGGAAACAATACTACTGACTTCATTGGAGCGACGGTTTAAGGCATCAACCAAAATCACTGATTCATCAACAGATGTTTCAATCAAGCCCATTTGACTTACAACTTTTTTAATTGAGTCGTTTCCATGTTTAGCTTCAGTAGCGGTTGTGTTCGAAACTTCCTGAACGGCTTGCAAAGCCACGGCTATGTCACTTATACCCGATGATATCCCTATTACCAGGGATGCTGATTCCCCTGCTTTGTGTTTTTGCATATTAGCTTGTTCACTTGTTTCAGATGTTGTAGTTGCCATATAATTAGCCGCGCTGGTGGTCTCTTCGAGACTTGCCGTCATCTCTTCCGTCGCTGAGGCAAGACTTGTTGCAGAATGGTCAATTTCCAGGATAAGTGCACGAAGGTTGTTGACCATACCGTTTACCGCACCACCTAACTGAGCAAATTCGTCTTTCCCCCGTATCTTAATTGGTTCAACATTCAGGTTTTCCTTGGCGATCTGATTTGCAGTTTCTACAATTTGTAGTAAAGGCTTAATTGCACGACTTGCTATAAACCAGATCAACCCAATGGCGATTATGAGTTCCGCTAAAATAAAGACAATGATTTTATTTTGTACACCTGAAGCAATCAGGTCATAGGGAGCATTCGGGACGCCCACGAACAACATACCAATAATTGATCCTTGACTATCCTTTAGAGGTTCATACACAGTTTGGTTGTTTATTCCAACCACAACAGTCTCCCCAATGAAGGGTTTCCCTTCTTTTAGTGTCGTCTGTTCTACAGCGGGGGCAACTGTTGTTCCAACGGCACGCGTACCATCCGCTTTTTTCACGTTTGTCGCTACCCGAGTGTTGCCTTGAAAAATAGTAACATTATCCCCAGCGAGTTTTCCTATTTCATCTACGATGAGATTATCATTCATCAGTTCTTCGCCCTTGTACAGCATGTTATCGCGAATAGCCCAATCACCTGGAAACGACTTATCGATAAGCTGCGAACCGAAGGCAAAGTCTGAAGTTAATTTTTCGTGAGCAGATTTTACAAGCTCGGTGCGCAGTGTAGTTATTGAGAATGCTGCAATCACGCTTGTCCCGACGAGCATAAGCGCTGAAATAATTACTATCAATTTAAACTTAACACTCAAATTCATTGTAGTTCCTCCATTTTATTCAATTAGGGCACGTTTTCCCCCTATACTGTAACAACCCGCCACCTTTTGTGAGTGAGACTATTATCAATCCAGTTCCATCCAGTTTTTCCCCAACACATACAATTCGCTACAATTTGACATATTCCTCCTGTGAGCTGAAAGAAATTTATGCTTTCTTTAAATACAGTTAGCCTATGGTTATAATTATGTAATACAGTTTGCCTATGGCTATAATTATGCTGGAAAAGAACGGGCTTTTTCCAACCTATTGTTCAAACAATGGGCTTCTGCACCTGACATTGGTGATGTGGATGAGGATTTTAAGCAACCGACATCGAGATTGGCAAATGCACAGGAATTGGAGGGGATGCCGGAAGGTATCCCCTCATTTTTACTAGTCAGACTCCCTTGCCGCTGCGCGGCGCCACTGATGAATAAAAATAGTAGGAATGGCTGAGTAGCAACAGTTCTGGGTGGTATAAGCTTAGAACGGAAGTCCCAGTCGTCGAATGAGTGCAAATCCTGCTCGTTTAGCGAGAGGAAGAAATACTTTGCGCATAAGAGGAGCGCCAACACGTTGGGCTAGGGGAATTCCCACTTTGTGTGCCAAGGAAGGGCCAAGGCGTCGGGCAATGGGAAGGCCTATTTTACGGGCTAAGGGAGGCCCAAATTGTCTCATGAGCGAAGGACCGTATTGTTTCAGGAGAATTCCTGCTTGCTCTTGCCAGAGGTTAGAAGACGCCGGAGTGGAAGAGGCTGGATGTTTTGTCAATAGAGGAATTTGCTCCTGAACGTGAGAAGTGGGTTGGGTTATTGGCTGAATGATCGGTTGGGTGGCCGGTGTAGTAATTTGCTGTTGAACAGGCGATGGTCCTAGCCCCTGAACAGGATTGGTTCCCTGTCGCTGAATAGGGGAGGACTTGTTCTGTTGATTTGGGAAATAACCCCGTTGCCCCATCAACGATGTCATGGGTAAGCCCCCTTTATATCAAATGTGATAATTATTTAGGTTCGGATACTTATGATACACGTTATGCATTAATTGACTTAATGTTCCATATTAGAGCATTATTGGCTGGCCTTTTGTTTCTTCGCCAAGGATGATGACTTATAGGCGGTTAGGAGATGATGTATTAGGCGGATGATTATTCAGCCAGAGCAATCGCTTCAATTTCAATAACTGCGTCCTTTGGCAAACGTGCAACTTGAACAGCCGAACGGGCAGGAGGATTGTTCGGGAAATAGGTGGCGTAAACGGCATTCATCGCTACAAAGTCATTCATGTCTCTCAGGAAAACCACGGTTTTTACGATTTTATCCATCGAAGAGCCTGCGGACTCTAAAATCGCTTTGACATTATCCAGGGATTGTTTGGTTGCGCCTTCAATATCAGCGACCAATTCTCCACTTTGCGGGTTCATTGGAATCTGTCCGGATGTGAAGATTAGATTCCCCGCCTTAATCCCTTGGGAATAAGGGCCAATGGCTGCAGGCGCGTTTTGAGTGCTGACAGTTAGTTTATTCAACCTATCTACCTCCTGAAGTTAGTGGTGCAATCTTTATGCCATGACAAACCAATATAAGTATAACTGATTTCGTGTGAACAAACCAAGCAAGAAAATAGAACTTTAGCTGAAGTGGAAGACTGATTTTTTGGATTTTTTCGGGGGATCAGGTAAAATAGATATGTTAACTATTGTTAAAAGATAAGGGAGTGCTGGATTTATGAGTTTAGTTTATTCGGTCTTTGTTCCGCATCCGCCTATCCTCGTTCCGGAGATTGGACGGGGAGAGGAGCGTAAGTGCCAAGCGAGTTTGGATGCCTACCAAGAGATTTCGAGTCGTCTGGTTCGAGCGGAGGCGGAGACGGTGATCCTGGTTTCCCCTCATGCACCGCTCACAAAGGGCGGGATTACACTATTGACAGAGGAGGTTGTCCGAGGAAATTTTGCTCAGTTTGGAGCTGCGCAGCTTAATTTTTCATTTGCCTGCGACCCTGTGGCGATGGCGCAATTTCAGAAAGATCTCTCGGGAGTTCTTTCCATAAAGGGGCCTATGGATCACGGTGCGCTGGTACCACTCTATTTTTTCCAAAAGGCAGGTTGGAGTGGGAAGGTTGTTCTTCTAGGGATGCCCTTGGAGCGACCGGAAGAATATGGTTGGCGTATGGGTCAAATCCTGGATAAGCTGCCGGGTCGCTATGCGCTTGTTGCCAGTGGGGATCTCTCCCATCGTTTGAAGGAAGACGGGCCGTATGGATTTGATCCTGCCGGGCCGGAATTTGATCAGGCTGTACTAAAAGCTCTTCCGCGGGATACGAAAAAGCTCTTAAATTTGCCGTTTGACCTTGTCGAGAAAGCTGGCGAGTGTGGGTTCAGAAGCTTGCGTTTGGCGCTTGCTGCTAAAGAAGGAGCCCCGGAAGTGCTATCCTATGAAGGGCCGTTTGGCGTGGGGTATATGGTGGCTGATCTGTATCATTCGTCCCCCTTGCCTCTTTGGGCGCGACGTTGTCTCAGGGCCTATTTACAAAATGATGATCCTGACCTGCTGGATTTACCCGACATATCTTCTTCCCTGTTTGGTGTGCGGAGGGGATGTTTTGTAACCCTAAAACAAAGTGGGCATTTGCGCGGATGTATTGGCACAACCGAGCCTTGGCAGGAAAATCTGGCCTTGGAAATTCAACATAATGCCTTGGCTGCAGGAACACAAGATCCACGATTTCGACCGGTTCAAGCAAACGAAATAGATACCCTGAGTTTTACCGTTGACGTGCTCGGTGAACTGGAGAAAATCGGAGGACCCGACGATTTGGATCCTTGGCGGTATGGAGTCGTTGTTCGCCAGGGTAGGAAGACCGGGCTTTTGCTGCCACATTTGGAAGGCGTGGATACCATTTCAGACCAAGTCAGTATCGCCAAACAAAAGGCGGGAATTTCGTCAGACGAAGCGGTGGAGTTTTGGCGCTTTGAGGTCAAGCGGCATTATGAGTAAGATGAGCAACGAATCATATACCGCAACCTGTCTCTTGTGTCCCCAGCATTGTCAGTTAAGGCATGGGCAAATCGGGAGGTGTCATGCACGGCAAAACCATGAGGGAGAAATTGTATCTCTGACCTATGGTGAAGTGGCGGCTTGGAATTTAGATCCGATTGAGAAGAAGCCCCTCTATCACTTTTATCCAGGTTCCTGGATTTTCTCTGCGGGGGGCTTTGGCTGCAATCTAAGGTGTTCGTTCTGTCAAAATCACGAAATATCCCAGCAACATCAACCAGGAAGAAAAGTGACTCCCGCCGAACTTGCCGGGCAGGCCCGAAATTCCTTGGGGCTATGTTTTACTTATTCAGAACCGAGCGTATGGTTTGAGATGATCCGGGATACCGCTCCCTTAGTGCGAGCTCAAGGTGGGAAGGTGGTTTTGGTTAGTAACGGAACGATTTCGCCACGCTTTCTTGAGGAGTTGATTCCATGGCTGGATGCAGTCAATATTGATATTAAGGCATTTTCGGAGGAGTTCTATCAACACTATTGCGGCGGCAAACTGGCTTGGGTTTTAGACAATGTCGAGCGTTTGGCGGGGCGGGTGCATCTTGAACTGACAACTCTTGTCATTCCAGGGGCCAATGATGACCCGAAAGAGCTCACCGGATTGGCTCGATGGCTGCACCGGCTCGATGTTCCACTGGCCTGGCATTTGAGCCGTTATCACCCGGCCTATCGTCTGGCGGTACCGCCAACGGATCGACAAACCTTAGAGCGCTTATGGAGTATGGGTAAAGAGTGGCTTCCTTATGTGTATTTGGGCAATGTCAGCGGCGGGGATACGACGTTTTGTCCTCAGTGCGGCGAGGCTGTGATTCGGCGTGAACCTGTGCTGGTGAAGCGTCTGAAACGAGGGTGTTGTGCGAAATGCGGTGCTGCTATTTTCGGGGTCGGCCTGGATTAATTAAGATCAATCATCCTTCCTACCCCACGCCTATCTGGTTTTTCCTGCTCTTGTCAGAAAGTATAATTGTTGTCCCCTTTAAGTAAAGGGATAATTCATCAAGTTTGATAAAAAAGTATCTTACGAACGATTTACATGGATAAAAATCGGATGTAAGACAGATACTAAATATTGAAATTCGAGTCACCCGTTCATTAAACAATAAGCAGAAGGAGGTTTTAGCTGTGTTTAAACATGTCAAAGATATGGAATATACGGTACATGTCGATAAACCCGATCCCCGCTTTGCCGTTTTGTTACTGGAACAATTTGGGGGGTGTGACGGTGAACTTACTGCAGCCATGCAGTATTTCTCGCAGAGTGTAGGGTGTAATGATCCAAAAATACGGGACATGCTGCAAGATATCGCAGCTGAAGAGATGAGCCATTTGGAAATGGTCGGCGAGGCCCTGGGTATGTTGGTTGGTCCTGTTGACAACATTCCCAAAGATTTTCCGGCGAATCATATGGCGTTGCTCGGGGGCGGACCACTGCTGGTTAATTCAGCCGGAGTACCCTGGACAGCAGGCTACGTTGACTCGACTGGAGATCTATTTACGGATCTTTCGACAAATGCAGGGGGCGAACTTCGTGCAAAACTTATGTATGAGCGACTTCTCCAACAAACGGATGACGCCGGAATCAAAGACATGATTCGTTTCCTCTTAAGCCGTGAAGAAGCACATAACTTCTCCTTTATGCAAGCGATTGATACATTAAAGGGAAGCGGCGTCAATAAAGACTTCCGGGATTCCGATTTCTCCAGGAAATACATGAATTTGTCGACGGGTCAGGGAGATAGTCGCGGCCCATGGAACGAGGGTAACGGGATCTCTTATGAGGATAACCCGAACGAGAAGTACGGCGGACCAGCCCAGTACGGAAAAGATCCGCAAGCGACCGGAACGAAGGAAGTCGGGCCGGGATATAATGACCACATTCGAAACAATCCTCAATATTCACAACCTCAGCCGACTAATAAAACAGTAAACTAAGCTATTTTAAATAGGGCAATGGCTAAAGGGGCACGAGTTTTTAACTCGTGCCCCTTTAACTTAGAGCTTAATCGTTATGTTCATGAGGATGTTTAGGGTGTTTATAGTCAGTTGTGTAATTATGAACGTGTCGGCGAACATTCTCATGTGAATGAGCATGAGCATGGTTATGGTCATGCTCATTCTCATGGGTAAGCCCCAGAACGTGAGCTATGGTATGTTCTTTATCCGGAAGGGCATCAAACCAGCCATTATTGGCATCCTCTTTGCTGTCCAGGAATTGCAAATAAGGTTTAATGTCGAGTAAGGGGGTGCCGTTATAGGTATCAATCCCCGAAATCGTAATTTCGTTTCCGTTTATTTCCTTTACTCTGACAATACTAAGACCGATGGGGTTGGGCCTTTGAGGGGAACGGCTGGCAAAGAGCCCGATTTCAGTTTCAGGAGCCCAGGGGGATCTGGTGAGCAGTTCTGCCGGAGGAGTCACTTGATCGAGGTGATAGAGGACATAAATGTAGTTGAAGGTATTTAAGGTTTTTAGAGCGCTTGTATATTCAGGATTAAGCGTCAGCCAAAAATCACCGGGTGCGTCAGCAATCGGCTGATGGGGTGTATTAATGGCCAAATAGGGGGTATGTATTGTACCAATCGATTGAAAGGTGATGTCCATACAAAACTCCTTTCTAATGTAATATGAGTAATAACTAGTTGTTCGACAGCCAGAAGGGATTTCCTGTAAAAGTGGATAAATATAAAGTTTTTGAGATTGATCCATGTTAATACGATGGTCGTTCGTAGTGTATATCACCGCTATTGTGTAGATTCCGGTCCCACCCCTTGATATGACTATGTCAGACAGGGGATGATAATGCCCGGATTTTTATGAAGGGGTTTATAGGTTTATAGAAAGATCGTGTCGGATCGCGGGTATGGCACTTGACGATTGACAAACTTATGCTTGCATGCTAGTCTGATAATGGAAAACTAAATATGTGCGGAACGAGTATACTTTCTCAAGGGAAAGTATTGAAAAGGGAAGTCAGCTAATCTGACGCGGTCTCGCCACTGTGATAGCGAGCGGCCTTACATGATGTCACTGGGCAACCGGGAAGACGTAAGGCAGCGATGAACTTAAGCCAGGAGACCTGCTCGTTACGGATCAACACAGGAGCCTACGGAAGATAGGGGAGGTGTCGTTCATGTCGGGAAGTCAGCATATATTATCCGGCTAGCGGAGCTACAATATCCCTTTACAGGTATTCTGTAGAGGCTTTTTTATTTCTCTCGTAATTTTATACACCAAATACTCTATAACTGATAGGGGGAGGTGTTTTAAAAGTGCTGGTTATCGATATATGATTATCAGTATTTTTAGCCTCTTAACCGATCGGTTGAGAGGCTTTATAATTGATAAAATATCCGTGGGATATTTTAGTTTGAGGTATGGAGAAGGGGAAGAAGGGAAATGAAAAGAGATTTTCGAAAATTATATTCATGGCTATTGATAGCTGTAATGATGATTTCCACGCTGATTATGCAAATTCCTTTGGCTAAACCGGCTTATGCTGTATCCGATTCTACACCGGCTTTAACAAAAGTACTTAACCATTATCAAAACAACAATTATAGTAATGCCACTACCTGGTGGGATATGGTAGGACTCTGGGGAGCCGGGGATACACAAAAAACCAGTTGGGACAGCAGTCAAACCAGTCTTTACGGAAATATTCTGGGAACCCTGGCCAAGGGCGAAAATCCGA
>JBAQLX010000670.1:0-1588 GCA_049302315.1 Desulfosporosinus sp. | reverse complement strand
ACGCAACAGTGCGAATTGATTTTGTGCGTCGGCTCTACCGTTCCCGAACGGACATGCCGAAATTCAAGCGGCCTGTCAATTCGGAGGAAAGGATGTGAAATAGTAAACTTGCATTCAAAAGGGTTTTATAATGTTTTGATTTAATCAAAAAAACACTGCAATCCCTTGCAGTGCCAACATTTCATCTGGAGCGGACGACGAGATTCGAACTCGCGATCCTTGGCTCGGGAATTCGATTCCTACCCTTTTACTTAATTCTTTCTAACATCATAAAGGCTTGTCTGAAAAGGTTTTAAAGCTTTAGATATGATTAACCTTTTGTCTTTTTGATTCATTTTTTATCGTCTTTGTCGTCAAAATTGTCGTCATGTTTTTTGCCCTTGATAAGGTATTATAAATCAAGTTCTTCTCAAGTTACCTAATCCACACTTCTACCTCTGATTTCAATGGAGCCATAGTCAGAATCGAACCGACAACCGTGTGGTTGTTCGTAGGTAGTATGAATTACTTTTTATTTTCTTCGTCGTCTACACGGTATTCATGTGCGACAGGTTTGTAGTCCGTCTTATATTTTTGATACTTTTCACCTTGAGGAACTGATTCCTCCTGATCCAAATCGTCCGTGTATTCGATTGGCTCTGTGCAGATGGCGTCAAGCAAAATTTTCTCAAGGTGTTCAAATTCCGAATATTGACCAAGGCTGGCCATCACAAATGCATTGCGGACATATCCGGCACTGGCAGCCAAAAGCTCTTTATCAAAGTAATAATCGTAATGCTCAACAAAGAAAGTCATAAGCATTACGATGGTTCGCGTGTTTCCTTCACGGAAAGGATGTACCTGCTACAACGGAGGAAACATCCTTGTAATCTGAGCGGCAAAATCTTCGCGGCTCAAATTGCGCCATTTTATCTTATTTAATGCTTTCCATGCTGAATCCAAGTCCTTCTTGATATTATCGGCATCAGAATACCAGACACTTATTCCTGCTAATAGAGGTTCACGCTTTTGGATGTTTATAGTCCGGAATTCCCCTGCCCAATCATATACATCTTCAAACAGAACCTTATGAATTGTCTTTATGCCTTGTGTAGAAAAAACATTAAAGCCCTGCTCATACAGCAACATCATGTTGGCTTGCGAGAGTTCCGCCTCGGCAACATCCAGCTCTTTTTCGTCGTGGATATTTAATAAATTGCGCAGGATAGAGCTTCCTTCATAAAGATACGGATCATTCATAAGCAATCCCTTAACTCTGTTTATGCTTTGCGATAAGCATTTCTTTCATTTCTGCACCAGAAATTTCTCCCCGCACCCACCGGGCTGAGAGCTTTTTTGCTTGGGTCGAGACAGGGACGCCTTCTATTTTATTCACGGCGTTGGCAAGTTTCACTGCCGCTAAACGCCGTGCGTGCAATTCTGGAGACATACAATCAACTCCTTAAGTAAACACAGGCGTTTCCGCCCATGCTCCTCGAGTCGAGTAAACCAAGGGAATCTCACCCTTAGCTTCTCTCGGAACCGGACTTGAAAGTCTCCCCTCATCCGGCTCTTATCATTCAACTCATTACAACAGTACGGTTTGCTC
>JBAQLX010000669.1:0-1830 GCA_049302315.1 Desulfosporosinus sp. | reverse complement strand
GCCTTCAGCTGCATAGATCGGAGTTTCCATTTTCATAGCTTCGAGAATGATGACTTCATCGTCTTCAACAATAGTGTCTCCAACCTTGACATTAATTTTAAAAACTTTACCTGCCATTGGGCTTTCAATGTTTGCCATTTTAAAATTCCTCCTTTAAAATATAACTTTCCTTTTTATCTTAAAGTTAAGGATAAATCCTCTGCGCCAGTTTATTCCTAGACGATATTTGCCGCTGATTAGTTGGATTCAACTACGTCCAGTTAAAACTCATATGGGCAGTTTCTCGGATAATCACCTAACTTCAGGGCCAAATACCAGTTTACTTCAAAACGCTGATAAACATACCTGCTGCCACCGCAGTACCAATAACACCGGCTACGTTAGGACCCATGGCGTGCATTAAAAGATAGTTCTTCTTATCTGCTTCCGAGCCCACTTTATGAGCTACCCGAGCTGCCATAGGAACAGCTGAAACACCCGCGGCACCAATTAATGGATTGATCTTTTCTTTCAGGAAGAGGTTCATGAAGTGTGCTAACCCTATACCACAGGCAGTAGCAGCAGCAAAGGCAACCGAACCCAGAAGAAATACCCCTAAAACCTTTGGACTTAAAAACAACTCTGCCGACATAGTAGCTCCAACTGATATCCCCAGGAAAATAGTAACAATATTCATCAATTCATTTTGAGCGGTAAGACTCAGACGATCTACCACCCCGGATTCTCTCATCAGGTTACCGAAACAGAACATACCCATCAGGGCAGCAGCATCCGGTACAATCAGGATAACAACTATAACTGTAATAATGGGGAAGAATATTTTTTCCAGTTTGGATACTTTGCGTAAGGATTTCATGCGAATCTTTCTCTGCTTCTCGGTGGTAAGTAATTTCATCACCGGTGGTTGAATAACCGGTACCAGTGCCATGTAGGAGTAGGCAGCCACCGCGCAGATACCCATCATTTCCGGAGCAAGTTTAGATGCCAGGAAAATTGTGGTTGGGCCATCCGCACCTCCAATAATTCCGATGACAGCCGCCTGGTTAATATCAAAGCCCAATAGCAGAGCTCCAAAGAAGGTAACATATACCCCACCCTGAGCACCTGCACCCAGGAGCAGAGTCTTGGGATTAGCAATAACCGGGCCAAAATCGGTCATAGCTCCAAGCCCCAGGAAGATGAGAGGAGGAATTACAGCCCACTCTTCGCCATAATGGTATAAACGCCAGAGCAGCCCTTCTCCGGGCGACATAATTTCTGAGGGAAGATTAACTAATAAAATACCAAATGCTATCGGTAATAAAAGCAGGGGTTCAAAACCCTTCTTAATAGCCAGATAAATAAATAGCAACGCTATAGCCCACATGACAAAATTACCCCAGTAGAGGTTATCAAATGCCATGGAAGTCCAGAGGCCTTGAAATAGCTCCATCTTTAACGAAACTCCTCCTTTATCAATAATTCTGTTTCTCAGTTTTCTGTTTCCGCTCTAAGGCAATTGCTAATTTAGAACTCAATGTAACAAATATCAGTAAAAAAATCATAACTAAAAATACTCCGGATAATCCTGTGATACAAACAGTTAGTGGTAAGGACATATACCCCCCCCCTTTCCGACATTAATTTAAGGTATCCTTCAGTCCTTTAGCTGGGCATACCTTTAGACCATTAATCGCTAGCCACCGGAATCCGTACGCCGATCATTTACCCCAAAGGTATCTTTAGTTTTTTTTGACATTCAAAAGTTGTAAGTGATCAGTAAACCCTCCATCAACAAATTTTGTCAAAATATAAAAACCGGAATCAATCCGACCGATTCAAAATTTCACG
>JBAQLX010000668.1:0-1837 GCA_049302315.1 Desulfosporosinus sp. | reverse complement strand
CCTGTATACCATACTTTTCACTTGAATAGGAGGCTGCGAGCGCTTTAATAAGCTGTGCCGTAAGGTTGATTTTAGCAGGCAGCAGCACAATCGGCTTGCCCTTAAAGTCAAGCAAAGGGAGTTTATGATAAAAGCTATCATTCAGCGTATCCAAATATCCCGCTAAATTTTCCTTGCCAAATTTATACTTAAGCTTATTAAAGTCTAATGCATTTTTATCACTGAACATCTCCGTAAAGGTTTTCAGTTCCATTACTTCCCTGCTTTCGATACTATTTAGTATCATTAACTATCATTTTAAGTATACTATAAAAGTACGAAATGTAAACCTCCCCATAAAATGGTACAATAAAGATAAAAAGCTAGGTTAGAGAGCGAAATGAACTGCCAGAGGGCCGAATAATATTTGGAAAGGAAATTAATAGGGTGGGCGTAAGCAATGGTCATGATCTCCTATGTTTCTCATTAAACAGATTTCCTGGTCTTGTCCGTCTTTAACCCATTCAAATGTGAATCGTATGGACATATTGAGGCTACCTTCCCAAATACTATCTGTTCCTTGAACCCGCTTAACCCTGAAAGAGGGATGATGCCAGTCTTCATTAAACTGATGCATTTTGTCAGCAAATAAGTTCTTGGTTTCTCTAGGTAGTTTGTTATAGGCGTGATTAAAACGTGATGTACTTTTAAGCTTCATCGTCGTTTTTCCTTAAATCTTCAAGGAAATCTTCCATGGAATCAAAGCTCTTGATTCGTCCAGCGTCAATTTCAGCTTGGGCTTCTCGTTCACCTGTCTGCCATTCTTGTGTCCAAAACCATTGCTGATCAGCCGGTATAAGTTTCTTGGGTTCTAGTACGATTTTTCCTTCTTCAATCGAAACGTCAAGGATATCTCCTTCGTCAAGGTTAAGTTCTTTACGCACTTCTTGCCCTAGCGTAATTACGTGACGTTTTTTTATTTGAACAATACCAAAAGATTTTTTCAGCTGTACGAGAGACATAAATATTACCTCTTTTCTGATTATCTGCAAATCTGCTAAGAATATTATAACATGTTATTACTCGCTTTAACATTGCATGATAGATATTTTTCTCACAGATGGACGTACTAGAGGTCATAATTCAGAAAAGTACGAAAAGGGTAACTATTCAGGTCGCCTACGAGATCAGCAATAAAAAGCTGGACTCTAGGCGGCTTTTTATTTCAAATAGAATTATGATGGAAGTAAGGATAAAGAAAAGATTTATTATCTACTTATCAAATGAAATAAGAAGGCGTATAATCGGAAGCATTAAGATTACACTACAATATTGTAGTCAGGTAGTATAAAGACTCTCTCGAAAATGCTCCCATGAGGATGGAAGAGAATATAAAAGGGAAGTGATTAGGATGATTTCGTTAAACCAATATGGATTTATCAGAGCAGGGGTAGCCGTTCCTTATCTTGAAGTGGCAAATCCGACGTTTAATATAGAACGAATGAGCAATTTAATTATGAAAGCCTCAGCCCGTAAGGTTCAGGTGTTGTTATTCCCCGAACTGTGTGTTACCGGTTAGAGTGCCGGAGATCTTTTTAATCAAAGATTACTGCTTGAATCTGCGGAGAAAGAACTCTTTAATTTACTTCAGGCAACACGAGAAACGAAGATGCTTATTGCTGTCGGTATGCCAATTATGGCCGATAATCAATTGTTTAATTGTGCTGTCCTGATTCATGAGGGACATATCCTAGGTGCCATTCCTAAAACATTTATTCCAAACTACAGTGAATTTTATGAGAAACGTTGGTTTGCTTCGGCGGTTAGCCGGATTTCTAACAAGGTAAATATATATGGA
>JBAQLX010000667.1:0-3009 GCA_049302315.1 Desulfosporosinus sp. | reverse complement strand
AGTCCATCCCGGCGCCTTACCATCCTTGGTGGCGCTCTAACCTCAAACGTCCTGTTTGAGTCATGGACAAGTCCCGTTGCGTTTCTTAACGCCTTATCGTCTGCGCTCATTGACGCGATTCCTCTCTCCGTGCTCTCTAAGTTAAGAAACTTCCTCGGGCTTGGTCGACGAGGTTTAGCCGACGACGGGGCTGTGGCGCTGTTTGCGTTCATGGACGCAAATGCGCTTGGTGGGAAGCAAGAGGGGACGAGGAATGGAATATGCCTGATCTAGAAAGGAGTTCGAGATATATGCCAGATAACAATGAAACAACAGAAAAATTAGAGATGGCGAAGACATATGATCCTAGTCTAGTGGAGGGGAGGCTGTATCGCTATTGGGAGGAGAATGGGTTTTTTCATGCAGAGGTGAACAAGGATAAACCGGCGTTCAGTATTGTGATGCCCCCTCCGAACGTTACGGGCGCACTTCACCTTGGACACGCTATGGACAGCACAATCCAGGATATTTTGACGCGCTTTAAACGGATGCAGGGCTACAACACGCTCTGGTTACCTGGGACAGATCACGCGGGGATAGCGACTCAGGCCAGAGTAGAAGAGCAGTTAGCTATAGAAGGTACGAATCGCCTTGAGCTGGGGCGCGAAAAATTCCTGGAACGGGTCTGGGACTGGAAAAGGCGGTATGGTGGGCACATTACGCAGCAATTACGCCGCTTGGGCGCGTCATGTGATTGGGAACGCGAACGTTTCACGATGGATGAAGGGTGCTCGAAGGCGGTTCGGGAAGCGTTTGTTAGTCTTTATAATAAAGGGCTGATTTATCGGGGAAATTATATTATCAATTGGTGCCCCAAATGTCATACCACGATTTCGGATATTGAAGTTGAACACGTCGATAGGGAAGGGAATTTATATCACCTCCGTTACCCGGTCAAAGACAGTAACGAGGCTCTCGTTGTGGCAACCACCCGGCCGGAAACCATGTTTGGGGATACGGCCGTGGCGGTGCATCCGGACGATGAGCGGTATCGTCATTTAATTGGGAAAACAGTGCTCCTTCCCCTTACCGAGCGGGAAATTCCGATCATTGCGGATGACTATGTCGAGCGGGAGTTTGGGACCGGTGCGCTGAAGATCACCCCCGCGCATGACCCGAATGACTTTGAGATTGGGCTGCGCCATCAATTGCCCCAGATTGTCGTCTTGGATAAAGAAGCCAAGATGAATGAAGATGCAGGCCAATACAGAGGGATGGATCGTTTCGAAGCGCGCCTTGCCGTTGTGAAAGAGTTACAAGCTCAAGGAATCCTCCTCAAAATTGAACCGTATGCCCATGCTGTTGGGGAATGCTATCGTTGCTCCGCCGTGATTGAACCCATGGTGAGTAAGCAATGGTTTGTGAAAATGGGGCCTTTGGCGAAGCCTGCTCTAGAAGTCGTCAAGGATGGGCGTTTGGAATTTGTTCCAGACCGATTTGCTAAGATTTATCTCGGTTGGATGGAAAACATCCGAGATTGGTGTATTTCTCGCCAACTGTGGTGGGGACATCGCATCCCGGTCTGGTATTGCGAGGATTGTGGTCTGGAGATCTGTGCGGGTGATGATCCCTTAACCTGCCCTACCTGCGGAGCTAACCAGCTGTTACAAGATCCTGACGTCCTGGATACGTGGTTTTCTTCCGGGCTTTGGCCTTTTTCCACCCTGGGTTGGCCGGAAAAAACGTCCGAACTGGAACAGTTCTATCCGACATCCGTCTTGGTAACCGGGAGGGATATCATTTTCTTCTGGGTTGCCCGCATGATTTTCATGGGGATGGAGTTCAAGAACGAAGTGCCTTTCCCCAAAGTCATGATTCACGGACTGGTGCTGGATGCCCAAGGTCGGAAAATGAGCAAATCCCTAGGTAACGGCGTGGACCCCATTGAAGTGATCGACCGGTACGGAGCAGACACCTTGCGTTTTATGCTGATCACGGGCAATACACCGGGAAATGACCTGCGCTTTCACACGGAACGTCTCGAGGCAACACGGAATTTCTCGAACAAGATTTGGAATGCTTCCCGTTATGTGCTCCTAAATTTAGAAGACTACGTGGAAGGGCCCCGCGGGGAACTTAACTTGGCGGATCGCTGGATTCTCAGCCGCTATGCTTCCGCCGTGGAGAAGGGGACGGAAGCATTAGAAAACTTTGATCTCGGGGAAGGCGGACGCTTGCTTTATGAGTTTATCTGGAATGAATTCTGTGATTGGTATATCGAACTTACGAAGCCACGCCTTTATAATAAGGAAGAAGTGTTAGCCCGGCATACCGCCCAATCCGTATTACTTGAAGTTCTCGAAGGAACCCTGCGGCTCTTGCATCCGTATATGCCGTTTCTCACGGAAGAGATCTGGCGGACTCTCCCCGTGCTAGGCAAAAGCATTATGCTGCAGGCGTGGCCGGAAAGACCTGCCTATCAAGACGCGCTGGCTGAGGGTAATATGACGCTGCTTATGGAAGCCATTATGGCCATCCGCAATATTCGGGCGGAGATGAAGGTGGCTCCTGGGCAAAAAGTAGAAATCCTGATTCTTGCCCCCGATGCACACCAACGCGCAGCGCTCGAGACTGGGAAGGCGGATATCTTGAAATTGGCCGGCGGGGCGAGGCTGGAATTATTTGAAACTTTGACAGAGAAACCCTCACAAGCGGCCAGTGCAGTTCTGGAGGGCGTGGAAATCTATCTCCCCTTACCAGGACTAAGGGATCTGGATAAGGAAGTTGCCCGTCTGGAAAAGGGGATTTCCCTGGCGACTCTTGAGCAACAGAATTTGGAAGCAAAACTCAGGAACCCCGGATTCATCGGCAAGGCGCCGGCGCAAGTAGTGGCCAAAGAGCGGGAAAGACTTGAGGGGATCGTAGCTCGCGCTGCTGCTTTAGAGGAACGCCTCAGGGAGCTGAAACCAGACCTTTAAGCAACTAACTTTGCAGCGGTGAAACAGGAGGAAAACTGGGTATGTGCCATAA
>JBAQLX010000666.1:0-4810 GCA_049302315.1 Desulfosporosinus sp. | reverse complement strand
GGGAGGAATCATCAAAGGATACTCGGGGATGATGGAACTTTCAGGACCGTCTCAGTTACTTCAAGTTGCTATAGATGCAGGACTGGGAAGCAAAAATTCCCAAGGGTGCGGATGTTTGGAGATGATGGGGAGGTAAAAGCAGTATGTGCAAAATTTGCACATACTGCAGAGGTTGTTTGGAGGTGATTTGGAAAGGATAACGATCGTCAGGGTCAGTAAGAAAAACAGGAAGTCTACTAAAAGGAAGTGATGGGATGATCGCATCAATGCGCGAATTGGCCTTGGATTATCTTTTGGAAAACTTGAATGAGGGAGATTGGCCGGAAAATCTTGAAGAATGGTATCAGGAGCTGAGAATTAATTCGCCGGGCAAATTGTTTCCCTATCTGGTAGAGGACAGCGGTAAAGTGGACAAGGTTTTTATCTTGGAACATGAATCCGCCGATACTGCAAGATTAACGGTGGAAGATGTTGTGCAGGGAAAGGAGGAGAGTGGAGGGTGTTCAGCCGATAAATTGCCGTTTATGAAACCGTCGGGAAATATGAGTCCGGCAGTCGGACCGGTTATCAAAAGAACTTATGCCAAAGAGAAAGGAGGCGGACCATCAGTAAATGTTTTAAATAACACGATGAAATATTTTCGCGAAGTATCCGAAGCGCGAAAACCCTGGTCTGGTTATTTCAAGGAAATATTGGGAGTCTTGGAAAGGCCAAAGCTTCGATTGACTGATGGGCTAGTCATGGATTGGGGACAAAAGGGTTTTTCCTCAATGCTTGCCTGTGCGGTTGAGGGCATTGGTCCACAGAAAAATACCGTATTCCTAACAATTAGGGACGCTCAGGGCAAGCTTCCGGGTGAGCAGCCGGTTTATACGCATTATCTCTTAACGGCAAAGCTGGCGGGGGAACGCTATGTGACTGGAGGATCACCTGCCGAGGAAGAAGCGCGTTGTCCGTTATGTGGACAAGATGCGGTAACGGTCTTCCCTAATGCGCTTAAAGGTGCAGGAGTTAACCTCTTAAATACAGATCGAATCGGGGTTTTTCCCGGAATTGATCCATTACAGGCTTGGAAAGGATACGCGCTGTGTGCCCCATGTTCCGATCTCCTTTATGTGTTCAAATTCCATGTTCTGAAAAAGGGAGGGCCTGAAAAGAAGGGGCAACCCTTTGGCGCTAAGGTTGCGGGAGAAAATGCTTTGGTTATCCCGGAGTTTTTTCCGGGACTCCCTTTAGAGGTGCGTCAAAAATGCCTTTATGATGTACAAGAATACATTAATAATTTTAAAGATGATGTGGAAATGGACGAATATGGTTTACTTGATCGCCTGAAGGATTCAGAGGGTATTCTCAATTTAACCGTTCTTTGGGCAGATATTGGGCAAAATATTGAAAACGTCACGGGCTTGATCACACAAGTCCTTCCGAGCCGATTACGACAGTTATCCCGGTTTAATGATTCAACTCAGGATTGGGCAAGTCCGCTTTTTCCCAAGAAACCTCTCTGGAGTGGACGGTTTAATTTCAAACCCCAATTAGCTCTATCCGCTCTTAACCCCTTGTTTTTACGTCCGGGCGGTAAAAAGGTTAAAGATGCCAATGCCAGTAAACAGTTGTTTCAGCTCAAGCGGCTCGTGGCGGAAGGGGTTTACCATGGGAAGTTAATATCAGAAGAACGATTTTGGGATGAGATGTTGACTACGGCGAGGAGTTATGTTGCTGAAGCAATCGCCAATAAGGACGGCTATCGGAGTTTGTTATACGAATATGTAAGTAAAAATGGCAACGAGATCTCCGCTGCAGCCTGGATTAAACATTTTAATTGGTATCTCAACTATTTTAGAAGCAAAGAGGTGGGTGTACTTCCAATGAACAAACAACCATATGAACCTGTAATGGAGACGTTGAAACCCTATTTCGGCCAGGAAAGTGGGATTGATTCTCCAGAGAAATCCTATGCTTTTCTCTTAGGGGCACTCTACGGTAAGCTGCTCCAAGTCCAAGGAGCGAGAGGAGTGAATGTTGGTGCCAACGCTTTAACGTGGCTGAAGCGCCTCACCCTGAAAGGGAAGGATCTGCCCGAACTGTATATTAAGATTCGGGAAAAGCTCTTGTCTTATGAGTCAGAGAAGAGCCCAGACATACGCATGTTGATTCAAGAGTTGGGGCAACTTGGAATACGTTTAGGCGATCGTATTCAGTTAGATGAGATAGGAACCAACTACTTTTTACTCTTAGGTCAATCCATGACGGAAAGCATTTTACCAGCGAAATCAAAAGAGGTAAAGGAGGGTTAAATCATGTCTGAACAAATCAAAACTCTGAACGGACGGCACGAATTTTTATTTCTCTATGATATTAAAATGGGAAACCCCAATGGGGATCCCGATGAAAATCGACCGCGCGTGTTACCTGATGGAACGTATTATGTCACAGATGTCCGTTTGAAACGTTTTAGCCGGGACTTCTTAAAAAGTCGCAAGTATGAGATCTTGGTGGATAGTATTGAGGGTCGCACCACGAATCTTACCGGTCGGGTTGTACATTATTTGGCTCATAATGGCAAAGAGAAAGTGGATGGAAAAGAGCTGGTCAATGTCCTCTTAGATGCCTTTATAGACGCTCGGTTATTTGGCAGTTCTTTGGCCTTTAAAGAAGAAAAATTCAAAGATGACAAAGGACAAGATCAAACATGGAAGGCGAAACCTGAGCCCAAGACGTTAACAGGCGCAGTGCAAATTAATATGGGGGAAGTCCTGCACCGTGCGGAAAGCGTCGATATTCATGGGACGTCTGTCTTTGGGAGTGATGAAAGCAAGAGTCAAGGAACGTTCACCTCTTATTACGGACTGCGCTATGCTTTGATTGGATTTTCGGGGGTTGCCAATGAACACTCCGCAGAGCTTTCACGCTTGACTGATGAAGACTATGAGCTTCTACTTAAATCTCTTTGGCACGGAGTAAGAAGTGCTGGGAATACACGTACCAAGGTTGGCCAAATCCCCCGTCTGATCCTGAGTATTGACTATCAAACTGGAGAGGAATTTCAATTTGGGCGTTTGCATGACTACGTAAAACTATTAGCGACGACGGAAAAAGAAGAAAAAGAATGGGCTTCGCCTGATGACTATCAACTCGATCTAAGCAAACTTGTGGCTAGAATTAACGAACAGCAGGGTCGTATTTCCAACGTGCGCTATGCGATTTCCAAGGATATGGGGTTAACTGCTCCAGTGCCGGAATATTGGGAGGAACTAGCTATTGAAGATCTCCCCAAAGGACGTTGAGGCGAGATGACTGCATTAATTTCTTTCCAATTAAGTGGACGGTTTGCCCATTTTTTGCGAGCGGAAGCGGGAGCAAGTGCCTTGAGCTATCCTATTCCGCCTCGCACCGTTATTCTTGGATTGATTGGAGCGGTGCTTGGTTTACAGAAGGACAGTCCTCAGGTTGATTTAGAACCGTTTCGAGTTGCCTTAGCAGGGAAGGTTCCCCAGGGGCTTTGGCATAAAGCCAAACTTCGTAAGGATCCTCCCGAGTCGCTACCTCAAGTAATTAAACGATCGCAAAAAGAGGAGAAAACTACAAAACCGGAACGAGCCACACTGATTGCGCAAGAGTGGTTGTTTAATCCCAGTTATACCCTTTGGGTCTCCTTGCCAGAGCCTTATCACGAGGAATTTGAGAGGCGGGTCAGAGAGCGACAGTGGTATTTTCAGCCTTCTTTAGGACTTTCTGAGATGATGGCAGATCTACAGTATTTGGGGAGTGAGACGGCTAAACCCTTGCCAAGTGGGTGTTATGATGTATCTTCCGTAATTCGGCAAGGGATTGGGGAGATTCAGGTGCCCAAAGTGTTAGAACGGAACGACCTTGCCCTGCATCTGCTCCGAATGCCGAGAGCAGTCACTCCAGAACGGGTTTTTACCCATGAGGGATACATTCTGGAAAGAGACGGGGTCCCAATTCCGGTCCAAACATCGCAATGGTATGAAGTGGCTGGAAAGGTGATTATGTTTTTATGAGTTCACTGATGTATTCCCATCCCCATTTAGAACTTCATGAACATATTGAACAAGTAGAAAGTGGCTTGAAGGCCCTTCAACAGTGGCATTCTCAAGAAATCCAGGATATCGTAGGCGAGTGGTTACCGAAGTTAGCAAAATTTCATGATCTGGGTAAAGGTTCAGTGGCTTTTCAAACCTATATTCAAGATCCTCCGCATTACCGAGGGGATCCCAGAGAAAAGGCCCATACCCCTCTTTCGTTGTTTTTGACTTTATTCTTAACTCAAGGAGAAGGATGGGATGACTTTGATGCCCTTGGCTTAGCTGCGGTGGTTCGGGGTCATCATTCCGCTTTACCGACAATTCCAGAGCGCAAGATCGGAGCAGTTTCCAGCTCCGAACGGGACATTAATAATTTTGCCGGTGGAGAGAATGTCAGGGTGCTGAAAAAACAACTAACTAACTTGGACTTTTTCGAGTTGGAACGTCAAACCGGTCTTCCCGTGACCAAGGATTGGGAGCGGATTCGCGATGACCCGGCAAGATATGTCCTAAAGATGAAGCGTTACATGGATGACGTTTTAATTAAAACTGTACAAAAGCTGACTGAAGATGAAGCAGTATATTATCGTTTAAAAAATCAACTGTTATTCTCCATGCTCCTGGAGGCGGACAAGGCTCTGCTGGCTATCTCAAATCCCGAAAACTATTTTCAACGAGAGAGTCTGCAATGGGACGCACAATGGGTTGAACAACGGAGTAGAAACCTTGAGACTCAGAATAAGGAAAAAGATCTGGCTCAG
>JBAQLX010000665.1:0-2371 GCA_049302315.1 Desulfosporosinus sp. | reverse complement strand
AACTTGAGCTAAGCCGATACCCCCCATTTATTTTTATCCTTAAGAATTTTCTCTGCAACAACCACTAGGGCCTTATTCCCCGTGTTGACCACCACAGGTATGCACCAGCCCGTTGTCTAATCTCAGCTTCTTCATGTTCCCGCACTTGGGGCAGGCAATTTCAAATCCGTGTTTGCCGCCCGCAGTGCACGGCTCGACTTCCCACACATGTCTGCAACCAACACACTCAAACACCCTGTTTTTAATCAGATAGTTACCTCCTCGTATTATAATAGGTCGGCCCTCGACTAAAGCAGTGGCAATTTTGGACCTAGCCGCTCCAAGGATTCGCTGAAACGTAGCTCTGGAAACTCCCATAGACACTGCACACTCAGCTTGATCCAAACCCACTTTGTCTTTCAGACGGATGGCCTCTAATTCCTCAAGCTGAATTAATACTTCAGGCCAATGTGACTGTCCCTGTGGAATAAACGTTTGGCAGACTATTGGATCATCGATTAGGCCACAACAACGCCGTCTTGACATTGCCTCAGCTCCTTTTTCGAGCATATGCTCAATTAAATTATATCCAAAGTTGTGTGATAAATCAATGGAGTCGGGGAAGTTTTACTGAACTGTATAACTGTATAACTATAGCAAATGAGTATTTGTGCTATAATAAATGATATAATAGAATGGTTAAAATACGATTTATACGGATGATGTAAGAAAACTTCCGAAATTTAGTTAATACTTCCGAAATTTATAAAGCGCTGACTTGAATTGGCATTTGTTAAAGTTGCCCCTTCAGTTAACGACGAAGGTTGAGCAAGTAAAAAGGGAGTTAAGACTATGAAAGATAGTATTGAAGGTGTCGTAATTGAAGTAACCGCTGAAATAGCTAGAGTGAAAATCAATAGACATAGTGACTGCAGCAATTGTGGTTTGTGTCCGGGCGAAGACGCGATGGTTCTTGAGGCCCTAAATACCCTCGCCACTAAACCGGGGCAAAGAGTCATCCTCGAAATTAAGGAAAAAAATATGCTTATGGCCGCTTTTGCTGTTTATATCTTACCACTGATAGCAGTAGCGGGTGGGATATATCTTGGCTATTTTTTTTCGTTTATTTTTAAAATTGCGGATGTATTGCCCATGACTATTGGCGGAGTTGTCTTCGGTTCATTAGCAATTTTGGCCATCAAACGGCTCGATATATCGTTACAATCAGCTACTGAGATGCCGGAAATTGTAAAACTAATTGAATGAGTTTTCGAGGAGATGTTCTGATGTTTAACAAATTTAAGTGGGGTATTCACCCTGAAACGCACAAAACGCCTACAAAAGATAAGGCAATTGAAAGTGGGTCATTGCCAGGCAAAGTGATTCTTCCAGTCCGACAACATCTTGGAGTTCCCTGTGTGCCTATTGTCAAAAAGAAAGATAGCGTCAAAAAAGGACAAATAATCGCCTCCAGTGACGCACCTGTGTCAAGTAATGTTCATGCAACTATTTCAGGTACCGTTGTTGATGTTGCGAACAAGCCACACCCCGGACTGGGCGAATGCTTAGCGATAACTATTGAGAGTGATGGTCTGGATCAATGGGCGGAAGGAGTCCTGGTTGAGCGCGACTGGAAAACCTTGAATGCCGGCGAACTGATTACCATCATAAAAAATGCCGGCATCGTTGGTTTGGGCGGAGCAACTTTTCCAACTCATATTAAACTTCTCCCCCCCAAGGGTACTGTGATTGACACCCTGATCATTAATGGCGCTGAATGTGAACCCTTTTTAACGGCGGATCACAGGATGATGCTGGAATATACCGAGCGGCTGGTAACAGGAATTTTGATCTTAAAGAAAATATTAGGCGTAGAAACCGTCATCATCGGGATTGAAGACAACAAAATGGATGCTGTAAAAAAAATGACAGAAGCTTTGGCCGGAACAAACATTAAGGCAGTTGCGATTCCAACTCGCTATCCTCACGGTGCCGAGAAAATACTGATCAGAACTTTGACTAAGCGCGAAGTTCCCCCGGGAAAATTACCTCTCGATGTTGGCGTGGTAGTCCAGAACGTTGGTACTGCGGTTGCAGTTTGCGATGCTGTCCAAAACGGAATACCTCTGCTGGAAAGAATTGTCACCGTGAGCGGAAGCGCCATTAAGGAACCTAAAAATCTTAAACTTAGAATTGGCACCCCCTTTGCCGAGGCCATTGAGCTCTGCGGAGGCTTGATTTTTGAACCTGAAAAAATCCTCATGGGTGGTCCTTTTATGGGAATAGCACAATATACAACTGAAGTTCCGATTATCAAAGGAGTAAACGGGATACTTGCTTTAAGTAAGGAAGATCTCAATAGCGGAATCGATACAAATTGTATTCGTTGCGG
>JBAQLX010000664.1:0-2424 GCA_049302315.1 Desulfosporosinus sp. | reverse complement strand
GCAGATTTCTCCCTTTTATAAGAGTGAAACCTACCCGCCTGGGCTTTTATCCCTTCGGTGTAATCTGATTTCTCAATCAAACCTGTACCACTCGGACAAGTTATACTTTCTGACTAGTACAAGTCGTTTGCCCTAGGTACACTTTCGCTCATAGTCAGACCATTTACGGTAGTCTGGTAAAAACTTGCGGACCATATCTCCACAGTTATATGAACTCCCTATGAATTTTTATTAAGTTCATTTTACAAGATGGCTGTATGAAGGTCAAGATATAACCGAACATTACTATATTTTCTTATAAAAACGTTCGGTTAGTTCTAAAATCACCTTCTTTAAATTTAAAGAACATATTAAACTCTAAATCAAACACAATATAGTTCATAAAACGTTTACCCTCCTATGTCATGCATCAATTATAATCCCTCCTTTAAATAAACGCACGTGAGCACACCCAAACAAAGTTAAAGTGGGGGCTTCATAATTCATCGAGAACTGCCTTTTCAGCTAAGACCTTTAGATTATTTACAAATCGATTGGTCCCAAAAAAGTGGTTATGATTTCGTAAAAATACACAAAATCATAACCACTTTGTAGTTTCAGGGGGATACCTCAAGAAGGCAATTCTCCGTGAGATCACCAAAAACTAAGCTGTTGATTAGCCCTAATCCTGTAGTATTGGTTAAGCAAGCAATCTAACTGCTGACTCACCTCAACAACTTCGCTATCAATAAAATTACCCGTATTAGCGAATTTATTGAGTTTTTTACGTAGTCCCTCTATTCTTTTTAAAAGTTTCTTTTCCATATGGATTCCTCCTGAAAGATCATTCTCAAGAAGAATTTTACTGCTTTCTTGGTGAAATTGCAAGAATAAATTATCCATAAACATGTAATTTTTGTCGGAATATCTGTTAACTTTTTGCAACTAACTCTTAAAGCTGCTTTCGTCGTGTTTTTCTCCAGATGTAGCAAAGTTCATTTGACTTTTAATCACCCGCTTATATTATTGCTTCAATATATATCAAAAAGAACTGGGATAACTCATATCTTCGTTATTCCAGTTCTTTATAAATTGATCTTCAATTTACTTTACTTTTTAGTGGCCTCCCTTTTTCGATGCTCCTTAAAGGGAAAAATAGAGTTAATTAATTTCGATTTGTTTGCCTTTAATTGCCTTTTGCTGTTTCTTGGGTAGCGCTATTAAAAGGATTCCATTTTCAAATTTAGCATTCACGTTATCAGTATCTACATTAGTAATAGCAAACGATCTGGTCATGGCGCTAAAACTTCTCTCTTTACGAATATAATTGTCTTTTTCCTCATCCGTTTGCTCATTTTTCTGGACAGATATCGTTAGTCTTTCTTCATCAACTTCAATATTTACTTCTTCTTTCGTAACTCCAGGAAGTTCAGCTTCGAATAAAAATTCTTTTTCATTTTCTTTGATATCCACTTTCATCTGGTAACTATTCTTATATAAGGTAGGAAAAAATCTATCATTAAAAAAATTTTCGAAAATGTCTTCAATGTCAAACAGATTATTAGACTTTTGAATTCCAGAACCCCTTCTTATAAAAGGTACTAAGTTAAACATTAACAAACACCTCCGTATTAACTTTTCTTTTCTTTTAGTTAGTTAAAGTATTAAAATAAATTTGTCAGAGCATTTAATCACCCCCCCTAACGACTTTCATCATCTGACCTTAACTGCCCTTTATGAAATATTTATACAACATGTAATAAGAATTTTCAAATATGAATTTTGTCCTTCTTTGACCACATTAATCGATAATCGGTGAAGAGCCTAAATTATCACATTATTACTTAATATTACTTCATTTATTTGGTTCTTATATAATAAATTGTCAATCGTCCAAAAGAATTCTAGCCATTTCTACTCCCACTCAATCGTGCCTGGCGGCTTGGAGGTAATATCATAAACCACACGGTTGACCCCTTGCACTTCGTTCACAATCCGCGAAGATATGCTTTGCAGAAGGTCATACGGGAGCCTTGCCCAGTCTGCGGTCATGGCATCTTCGCTGGTGACCGCTCTTAGGATGATGGGATACTCATAGGTACGACTATCCCCCATCACTCCGACGCTTTTGATTGAAGGGAGGACAGCAAAACATTGCCACACGTCACGGTACATTCCAGCACGACGAATTTCTTCTAACAAAATGGCATCTGCTTCCCGTAAAATGTCCAGCTTCTCACGGGTCACTTCCCCAAGAATACGAATCGCCAGTCCCGGTCCTGGGAATGGTTGCCGCCAGACAATCTCCTCACTCATGCCCAGTTCAATTCCGAGTTCGCGCACTTCGTCTTTAAAGAGCATACGTAACGGCTCGATGAGTTCAAATTGAATGTCCTTAGGCAAACCACCAACATTGTGATGGCTTTTAATCGTTTCCGCAGTTTC
>JBAQLX010000663.1:0-1915 GCA_049302315.1 Desulfosporosinus sp. | reverse complement strand
AGAGGGCTATGGTGTTTATGTCAGAGGTGGTGCCTCTGGTCAAATTAATGCATGTACCATTAATGCCAATGAGCAGGACAGCGTGGGCGTTTCCGCCTATGGTTGCTCCAATATTACCGTCGGCGGCGCTACGGTAGTTATTAATGCAAATGGTCAAAATGGACACGCAATTGAAGCTTCACATGGCAGCAGTGTTACGATACTGGATGGGGTAACGATTAGCGCCACGGGTGATAACGGCATCGGTGTGGACATTGGCTTAGGAGGAGATGGATTCATTTCAGGGGGAACCATAGCCGCTGAATATCGCGGAGTCAATGTGGTCGGTGAAGATGTGTATGCCCAAGCAACCATATCAGGCGGGACAATAACCGTTACAGGAACTGAAGGTATAGGTATTAATGCCCAGTCAACTGGTTTTCTCGATGAAAATGGCAATAATATACAAGACGAAGGAGAGCGAGACTGCGTGGTACGCTTCTCCGGCGGAACCGTTCTTGCGGCGGGCGAGGAAAGTACAGGTTTGGTTGCCTTTGGCATTGGTAAGGCCGAAATGAGTGGTCCGGCGACTATAAATGCCACAGGCTTAAAAAGCACTTGCGTTTATGCCTCAAACGGCGGTTATATCAAAATTTCTGCAGGAACAATTACGGCAAGCGGAGATAAAAGCACAGCAATATCGATTCATTTAGGCGGTTTAGTGGAAATAGTAAGCAGCATTGTATCGATAACAGGTTCAGGAAGTTATGATGTATGTATTTATTCCGAAGACTCAATAGGCACCGCATACATAATTATGCCGGATATGAAGTTGAGTGTTTACCTTGAGGGGGTAGGTGCAAAAGCTAAAATTGCAGACAATACAATAACGGCGCTTGAGGGCAAAACGGTTATAGTTGGTACGGCGTTTGAGAAGCTTAATCTTCCAACGACAGTTTCTGACTGTAGCATTACATGGGCACCGGGAAGTTATGACGGAAATACGCCTGGTGAATATGTAATTTACGGTCACTTAACAAATCCGATAAACGTACAAAATACAGACATCAGTCTGGGGATTAAAATTATTGTGACGTGTAGTTCTCCAATAAGCGGTACTATGGAAATTCTTCCGGCGGCGGAAGGATATGAATTCCATATGCGCAATGTCAGTGATACTACGCCTTCACAATACTACGGACTGGTATATCAAAGTGGAAGTCCCTACACTGGTAGCTCTGGGCAAGTAACAGTAAATTTTGCAAAAAGTGTTTATGATTCAGACTATGAATATGTTTCGGTTCCGATAATATCTGAACGCTTTCCGGTAGGTAATTATGAAATGAATATTTATAGCGATGCCGCTCTGACTACTGAAGTAGGAAGCGTCGGTTTCACCATTAACCCCATGGTTCATATCACCCAACCTGGTCTGCATGATAGCACTAATAATAAAGATAGGGGGGGTATGTCCTTAGCTCCACCCGTGTTATAATTATGCAAAGGTAAATTTTTGCATATGGTAGGATAAAAATGGAGCAAAGAAATGACTTCCCCAACACATATCGAGAATTCGTAGAAATGTTCCCCGATGACACTGCATGTGCGACCTATTTGGCGAAATTGCGTTGGTCTAAAGGGTTTATCTGTCCGGCCTGTAAGCAAGCATCTATTCCATGGAGCGCAAACCGTGATCGTCTTATATGTCCAATTTGTCGTCACCAAACATCTGTAACTACAGGTACTATTTTTGATAAGACACGAACACAACTTAAAACTTGGTTTGAAGCTGCCTGGCATGTAAGCACTGCTAAGAGCGGCATGTCAGCAAAAACATTGGAGCGAACTATTGGCACAAGCTATAAAGTAGCGTGGATGATGCTTCATCGTTTTAGAGTGGCAATGGTAAACAACGAACGTAGCCAGTTATCTGGCA
>JBAQLX010000662.1:0-2829 GCA_049302315.1 Desulfosporosinus sp. | reverse complement strand
GCTGCACGGGATATTTACTTTCGCTGCCGCGTAGATGAGAAATTTCCAGTAATTCCTGCAAGCGGTCGTTCTGTTGCTGTTTAGTGAACTTTTGTACTTGCAAAGAATATAGGATATTTTCCTTCACTATCATCCAAGGGAAAAGAGCATAGTTTTGAAAAACAAAACCCCGGTCCGGCCCAGGTTTTTCCACCTGATGGCCGGTCAAAATTATTTGACCCGCCTCGGGAGTTTTAAAACCGCCCAATATGCTAAATCCCGCAAAACATCCCCATAGCCGTCACAGCAAGAGCAAGTATTAATAAATTCTACTTTAACCTTTTCCATTTGCCTCTTCCCTTCTGTACTTTAATACATTGTATTGCCTTTCAATAACTCATAACTAAAACAACATGTCTATTCATTTTCTATAGATTATGTAACCATTATGGAGTATCTTGTCGTATTTGTAAAGCTCATAAGCTGGAAGAGCCGAAAAAAATTCAGGTATAGGCATTATTATAGGAATGCTTCGTGGTGATATGGCTGGGACTGCGGCTTGACACGCTAGCTCCAAGTACTATAATAATTGTAAAAACACGACGCTTGTTATCTAGGAATAGCAAAGAAACAGATAGACATCCCACTCCCTGTTTCAGAGCGGCGAATAAAGGAGAGAAATCATTTTGCGCAGTGATATCGTTAAAAAGGGTTCCACAAAAGCAGCTCATCGCTCCCTATTTTATGCCATGGGCTATACCCCTGAAGATCTGGAGAAACCCCTCATCGGGATTGTTAACTCATTCAATGAGATCATCCCCGGTCACGGGCACCTTAAGGATATAGCCCAAGCGGCAAAGTTAGGGGTGTCGGCCGCGGGCGGAACTCCGATCGAAGTGCCGGCCATCGGGATTTGCGATGGTATTGCCATGGGCCACCCAGGTATGAAATTTTCTCTGCCCAGTCGTGAGCTTATCGCCGATTCAATAGAAGCCCTCACGCAAGCGCATGCCCTGGACGGACTGGTCTTAATTCCCAACTGTGATAAAATCATTCCCGGCATGCTTATGGCAGCCGCACGCCTCAACATTCCTTGTATCGTTGTCAGCGGCGGGCCCATGTTAGCCGGTTGCTATCAGGGAAAAAGCATCAGCGTCAGCCAAATATTTGAAGCGGCCGGCCAATTTGAATCCGGGAAGATTAATGCGGCGGAACTCGCCGCGATGGAGCAATCCGCCTGCCCCGGCTATGGCTCCTGTGCCGGTCTGTTTACGGCGAATACGATGAACTGCTTAACTGAGGCTCTTGGCATGGCGCTCCCCGGTAACGGAACAATTCCCGCTGCGAACTCCGGGGCCCGAAAAATGCTGGCTAAACGGTCAGGCTCGCTAATTGTTGATCTAGTGGAAAAAGATCTCAAACCTCGGGACATCTTGACCCAAAAAGCTTTTGAAAACGCCATCGCCCTGGATATGGGAATTGGGGGATCCTCCAACACAGTTTTACATCTCACGGCGCTT
This sequence comes from Desulfosporosinus sp., assembly GCA_049302315.1. Lineage (GTDB taxonomy): Bacteria > Bacillota > Desulfitobacteriia > Desulfitobacteriales > Desulfitobacteriaceae > Desulfosporosinus. The sequence goes on along the minus strand of JBAQLX010000662.1, from coordinate 1,330 downwards.
GCCAATGAAGCCGGGATCGAGCTTCCTCTCTCCCTCTTTGATTCCATCAGTGCCAAGACTCCTTATTTAACTAAGCTCAGCCCCTCAGGCGCTCACCACCTGCAAGACCTTAATGAAGCGGGCGGGATTAGCGCCGTAATGCATGAACTGAACAAAGCCGGGGTCCTGCATACTGCTGCCATGACCGTCGCCGGACCACTCAGCGATCGTTTAGCAGATGCTCAGACGACTTGCCCGGATGTCATCCATTCAATTGAAAACCCCTACCGTAAAACGGGGGGCATCGCGGTGCTTTCCGGGAACCTGGCAACGGATAATGCCATAGTTAAAGAAAGTGCCGTTGAAAACGATATGCTCGTGTTTGAAGGTCCCGCCCATGTTTTTAACTCTGAAGATGAAGTGCTGGAAGCCCTATTAGACAAAGAAGTGCATGACGGGGAAGTTGTAGTGATCCGCTATGAAGGACCGAAAGGCGGCCCTGGTATGAAAGAGATGCTCAATCCGACCGCCATCATTACCGGCATGGGATTGCGGGTGGCTCTACTCACCGACGGTCGTTTCAGCGGAGCCACGCGCGGCGCGTGTATCGGCCATATCTGTCCGGAAGCCATGGATGGAGGAGCCATTGCCCTCGTGGAAAATGGCGACCGCATTGCCATTGATATCCCCAAACGTTCCCTGCAGCTGCTTGTCTCGGAAGAAGAATTGGCCAAGCGTCGCCAAGCCTGGGTAAGACCCGAACCTAGGTTCAAATCCGGTTATCTGGCGCGGTATGCCAAGTTGGTTTCTTCCGCAAACAAGGGCGCTGTTTTAGTCTAAGGTCAAGAGATGCATGAACCAATTGACACGCCGAATTCCGCCACCTGGCCAGGGTCTGTTGCAAAACTTAAGATTATTTCAAGGTTGTGGTGTGCTATCCCCAAAAAGAGAGATAAAAACACCTTCAAAGTGGTGAGCAATCTCTTTTATATTGAAAATTTCCACATAAAATAATAACAAAACCCTCGCCAAGGGCATTATCTCTTTGTCAATAACGGGTTGCCCCTATGGAAGTGTGGTGCAAAAAACCGAGCGGGACTATTTTCAACGCTTAAGTATACCGATCATCACCTTGGAAACCAATGTGCATAAGGAACGTCCAGCCGAAGAACAGATCATGCGTATTAAAACCTTTGTCGAGATGTTATCGTAATGGACTTTTAATATTTCTGTTATGAGAATTACTGATTAACCTACCGCCTTTAGTTAGAATATCGTGACGGAAAATAGTCACGGTATTCTAACTTAGGAGGGAAAAAGAGAGAAGACGCATAACAAGGCTTGCTACCCC
>JBAQLX010000661.1:0-1860 GCA_049302315.1 Desulfosporosinus sp. | reverse complement strand
AGGTACGATTCCTCAATTATTGCCGTTACACGCAAAACAAGATTAAAAGAAACTTAACTTTCACTAAGGTTTCACTCGCCCCTCAAATCGGCTATGTTCTTTCGGACTAGCCGTACTGCTGCGGGGTTGCGCATGACAAGAATACTGGCTCCGACTTGGAGGACACCGCAAGCGGTTACTGCTTCCCAAAGCACGCTGCGGTCGGCGAGATCTCCCCAACCGGGAAACTCTTCAACAGAAGCATAGGCCTCCTTGCAGCGATTCGCCTCATAGCCAATGGTACAAATCATGGGCATGGAGAGTATTTTGTCATTGGCCAAGGCTCCAAGGCGTGCTCGCTCCATAATAGAATATACATACTCGATGCCGAATCCAAGTCCCGCAACAGTTGGATCAATAATAATTTTGTTTAAAGGTAAGCCCATTTCATTGATTAAAATATTAAGCTGCTTGCAGATGTTAATATCAAGGGGGGAGCGTGCAATCAAGGTATGTTTATGAACCATCGCCGCAGCCGCTATGGATTTGTAGTTATCCTGTTCCGCAAAACCGAGAAGCAGGTTTTCGCCTGCAGCAGCTTCGGCAATAGCCGTTATTACTTCATTGTTTTTAGCAGGATCTTCACACCCTTCGACGATGAGCGGAACTCCAACGGCAGCCAAGACTTCTTTAACAATCCGGACACAATCTTCGGGTAAGCGATTTTCACCTTCGGGGTCTGCTCCATTAAATTTCAGGAAAATGAGATCCGCGCCAAACTCTTCTACGCATTTTTTAGCCCAAGCCGCAGGATCATTGAGGACATCACCAATTTGCTTAAGTATTATGTCACTCCAGGTGGGCACAATGTCGGTAACCTCCATGGCGATCACCGGACGGTTAGGCATTTGACCTTCAAAGTGGAGAAAAGGTAAGGCGCTATCCCCTCCTACGGTCACAGTAGCAGTTCTTGTTCCTCCTTGTTCAGGGGTTGCTCCGAGAACTACCTCTCCGACTTTACTGGAGTATCTTTCTTTTATTAAGGTGACAGACATGAACTCCGCTCCTTTCCACTCAAAAAAACCATTTTTATCATCTGATGACGCCGACAGACGGCAAGGGGTCTAGCCTACTAATAAATATTTTCATCCTTTCGGCGGCGCCGCGTTTGCGGCCTGAAGGTCTAGTTCTATTTAAAGATTCCAACCCTGTGCAAAATGCTTTCGACAGCCTGGACCGAGACGGAATCATCAGGCAAGTCAAATAATGGTCGGCCTGCCAGATCATATTCCACAACCAGAGGATCCGAGGGAATATTTCCAAGCAAGGTCAGCCCTGTGCGTTTAATCTCTTCGTTTAAGGACTCCATACTTCCCTCCGAGGTCTTGGTCACGATCAAGCAGATGGACTCCGCGGGGGACTTGAGCCCGCGAATGAGATCGTGTATCCGGCCTGCTGAGCGGATGCCCCGGGCCGAAGAATCACTGATGACGAACATACAATCTATGTGGGGAATGGTGCGACGGCTGATGTGTTCCAGGCCAGCTTCAGAATCCACTGCCACAAAGTCATAGTTTTCTCCAATATTCTCAAGATATTTACGTAAAAGATCATTGGGATAGCAGTAACACCCAGCTCCTTGCGGCCCTCCCATGACCAGCAGATCAATGTCTTTAGTCTCTACCAAGGATTGCTGAAGTTTATATTCAATAAAGATATTCTTGGGCATACCGGCGGGAATTGCCTGGGGATCTTTACTTTGTTCCAGCAGCTCCGAAATAGTTGCCGTCACATTGAGTCCCAAAGCTTCGCCAAGATTGGCGTTGGGGTCGGCATCGACGGCGAGAATCGAAACCCCTCTTTGTTGGCGGACTAAGTGTC
>JBAQLX010000660.1:0-1575 GCA_049302315.1 Desulfosporosinus sp. | reverse complement strand
CAACGGGACTTGTCCAAGGATGGACTGATGTCGCGGTGCCATGGATGGCAAGGAGCGACGCACATGCAGAAAGCCCAGAGGTTTGCGTTTTAGCTTCATCACCAAGCGAATAGCGATGGAACGTGTGCGAACGTGCTAAGAAACTTCCTCTGGCTTCCTCCCCCTTTAACCGTCTCGTGATAAATGCTATAATTCGGAGGGTAGATTAGGATGATGGGGAGAAGAGGTTTATTCGAATGTCATCAACCAACCGTACGCTTGTGAAAGCAGCTGGGTTTTTAATGGCTGCCCAGTTAGTTTCGCGAATTTTAGGATTTTTTCGTGAAACACTGATTGCTGGTTTTTATGGCCAAGGTAGGGCGACGGATGCTTATAATGCTGCGTTTATTCTGCCGGATTTATTATATTGGTTACTGGTGGGCGGTGTTTTAAGCGCCGCTTTCATTCCGGTTTTTTCCGAATACATAGCTAAAGGGGAGGAGAAAGAGGGCTGGCGAGTAGTCAGCTCGGTAGTGAATTTGATCTTCCTTACGCTAGGATTACTGATATTTATGGGGCTTCTTTTCACTCCCCAATTTCTACGTCTGATGGTTCCGGGGTTTGAGACAATTGGAAATATTGGCTTGACGATCAACTTGACTCGAATTCTCTTGATCCAGCCTTTGTTTATGGCTGTAAGCGGGTTGATCATGGGAATTTTGAATTCTTACAAAATTTTCTGGCCTTCTGCCTTGGGGACAGTTCTTTATAATGCATGTATTATCTTTTTTGGAACGATCCTTGCAAATCCCGCTAAGCCTGAGAGTATTTCCGGGTTTGCGGTAGGGGTTGTTGTGGGAGCATTTGCAAGTTTTGCAGTTCAAATCCCTGCTTTACGGAAGGTAGGAGTGCGTTACTACCCGATTATTGATTGGCACGATCCGGGCGTCCGTCGGATCGGGGCTCTTGCCGTGCCTATTATCATCAGTTATTCCTTGAATCAAATTCAGGTGGCGGTCAGTACTAACTTTGGATCGTTACTGCCTCCAGGGAGTATCACGGCTATTTGGTATTCTTATCGTCTTTTCCAACTGCCGGTGGGTATTTTTGCCTTAGCAATTGCAGTAGCCGTCTTTCCGACAATGACAGAACAAGCGGCCTTAAAACAATGGGATAAACTCCGCCAAACGACTTCAAGCGCTATTCGCATGGTTATTTTTATTACCCTGCCGATTTCGGTGGGTATGATTGTTTTACGCTATCCCCTAATACGCGTTTTATTTCAACATGGACATTTCACCGCACAAGATACCTTAAATACGGCGATCCCGTTGTTCTATTTTGCAGTTGGAATTTCTTCACAGTCTGTGATTCAGATTCTCCCTCGGGCTTTTTATGCCCTTCAGGATACGTGGACACCTGTAATATTAGGAATTATTGCGATGATTGTTAACATTTTAGCCATGTATTTATTGATTGGTCCGCTTGCTCACGGGGGGCTAGCTTTTGCCACGACCATCGCTGCTTTCGTGAACATGATTCTGTTGTATTACGTGCTGCGTCGGCGTTTAGGGCAAATTGATGGCTGGGCTATGT
>JBAQLX010000659.1:0-3854 GCA_049302315.1 Desulfosporosinus sp. | reverse complement strand
TCAAATGGTCTAATCCCGACTCTTCGAGCCCTAAGTCTTGTAAGAATACCTCTTTCTCGCCCTCTTCAAGTTCGGCAATCTCCGCTTCAATCTGGGCACAAACCACAATAGCTTCGGCGCCCTCTTCCGCCGCGATGGCCATAACTTGTTGAACATAGGGATTACCGGCAGCCGTGGAGAGATCTTTTTCACATACATTCGCCACATAGAGCACTGGTTTTAGGGTCAAAAGCGAAAAGCCCTTCAGCATTACTCTTTCCTCGTCTGTATAAGTCAAAAAACGGGCCCCTTTTCCCTGATTAAAGACTTCCTTTAAACGTTCCCGAAGAGCCGCTTCGCTTTGAGCCTTTTTACCCCCCGCCTTTAAGAGTTTAGCCGAACGATCCGTGCGTTTCTCCACGCTCTCCATGTCCGCTAAAACCAACTCCAGCTCTATCGTCTCAATATCCCGTTTTGGGTTAACGTTTCCCTCGACATGGATCACATTCTCGTCTTCAAAGCAACGCACAACATGCACAATGGCATCGACTTCCCGGATATGGGAGAGGAATTTATTTCCTAATCCCTCGCCTTGGCTCGCTCCCTTAACAAGTCCGGCAATATCCACAAACTCGACGGCAGCTGAAACAATCTTCCTGGGATGAACTATCTCAGCCAGTTTTTGCAAGCGGAAATCAGGTACTTCTACCATTCCAACATTCGGCTCAATCGTACAGAATGGGTAATTTGCAGCTTCTGCACCTGCTTGGGTAATCGCATTAAACAATGTTGATTTACCGACATTCGGCAAACCAATAATTCCTGCATGTAATGTCATGCTTTACCTCCTCTAAGATTCTTCGGCCCGCTGGAGAATTTCCTTTAAATTGCGTTCGAGTTTGATTCGGGGAATCCAGGCTTGGTGTTGACAGCCTAAGCACTGAATTCGGAAGTCCATTCCCGTTCGCATCACTTTCCAATCTCTGCTTCCACAAGGATGCGGTTTGCGAAGACGAACAATATCTCCTACCTTCAACGGAATCATCTGTTGGTGCCCCCTACTCGATGTTCGAGGTTCGAGGTTCGAGATTCGAATATTAACATCTTACTTCCCTCGCACATCGCATTTTTCACATTTTAGCCTCTCGGTCGCTTCATCTGATAATTTAAGATGTCATCTATTCTTAGGTCTTACTTGTGGGGGCCATCGTTGTATCTTGCTCGTCTTTGAAGGAACCCTTCAGAGGGTCTACAATTATACTTTGGAACTGAGGCGTACGAATTCCTTCTTTCAAAAACGCACTGTGAATTCTCCGACGCAGTTCTCGTTCCAGACTCCACTGTTCATCAGGTTTTGTGTAAGCTATAACCCGTAAAACAACATTGTGCTCTCCGAACTGGGTTACACCTTGGACTGTGGGAACTTCAATAATTTTCTCTCCAAACTCTACGCTTACTTCTTCACAAACAGTGTTCATCACTCCCATCGCTCGATCAAGATCTTCGTCATAGGGAATCTGAATTTCAACCTTGGCTAACATCTTTCCTCGGCTAAAGTTCGTAACTGCAGTAATGCTACCATTGGGAATAATGTGGAGTTCCCCACTCCATGCCCTGATATGTGTTGTCCGGATTCCAGTTTCTTCAATAGTGCCCGTAAATTCCCCGGTTTTTACTAGTTCTCCAACCGAGAATTGATCCTCAAAAAGGATAAAAAACCCGCCAATGACGTCTTTAACCAGACTCTGCGAACCAAAACCTACGGCAACCCCCAAAACACTTGCCGAAGCCAGCAGGGCCCCGGTATCAAAGTTAAACAGGCGTTTAAGGGTATACAGCACAACCGTAAAGGTAATCAAATAAAATATCATACTTCGGAGAAGCGAAAATATCGTATTTGCTTTACGTTCATCCAGAAGATGTTTTCCTTTGCGATCTACTAACATTCTCCTAAGCAGATAGATAAGTAAACCGTACGCCACACGTGCGGCAACCAGGATAACCACAATATACAGTATGGTATTTAAAACGGCAAAGCCAAATCTATGCCAATCAAAATCGCTGATATTTTCTGGAATCCAAGAGACATTCATGATCTAAATCTCCCTTTTCCGGACTATCCGTTAATCTTTATCCGCCAAAAATGCTCGATACCCTCGCATCATCATGATCAAATCTGCTACTGAAGATATCTCCCATGGCGCATGCATGCTTAGAATTCCTACGCCACAATCCAATACTTCCATTCCGTAAATTGCCATATACTGAGCTATCGTCCCACCGCCGCCCTGGTCAACTTTTCCTAACTCCGCAGTTTGCCAAGAAACTTTGGCTTCATCAAATATTCGACGAACCTCTGCAATGAATTCCGGGTTCGCATCGCTAGACCCTGATTTGCCTCGAGAACCAGTATATTTACTCATTACCACACCACGGCCCAGGAAAGCCGAATTCCGTTTGTCCATAACCTCTGCATAATTAGGATCATATCCAGCGGCGACATCCGCCGAAAGCGCTTTGGCCCGAGAAAGTGCTCGCCGAATCATTAACCCGTCATACGTTCCATTTTGCGTGGAGATAAGCTCTGCAATAAAGTTCTCCAAATAGCGCGCTTTCATACCTGTATTGGAATCGCTGCCAATCTCCTCTTTATCCGCAAAAAGAACAATCGTTGTCCACTCCGGTTGCTCAATCTCTTCAATCGCTTTCCAGGCAGCAAAGGAACAGGCTCGATCGTCTTGCCCATATCCCGCAATAAAACTCCGATCCAGTCCCGCATAGCGGGCCTTCCCAGCAGGTACAACCTCTAATTCTGCGCTAACAAAGTCGTCTTCCTCAATTCCATATTTATACTTCAAAAGGTGAAGAATAGCCAATTTCACACGTTCTTCTCCATCCTCATTGGAAGGATCATGTCCTAGTAATAGATTTAATCCTTCCCCTGTAATGGCCTCGGGCAATTTTTTGGCATATTGATCCTTTGCTAAATGCGGAAGCAAGTCAGTAATAGTGAAAATAGGGTCTTCGTCCACCTCCCCGACTACGATTTCCACTTTATGTCCATCACGCAAGATAACGACACCATGAAGAGCCAGAGGCAGCGCAGTCCATTGGTATTTCTTGATCCCTCCATAATAATGCGTTTTTAGTAAAGCCAATCCTTCTTCTTCATAAAGAGGTCGCTGTTTTATGTCTAACCGAGGAGCATCGAGATGTGCAGCAACTAATCGGAAACCTTCGTTTAATGGTCGAGTTCCAGAAATAGCCAAAATGCCGGCTTTACCGCGCACTGCCAGACTGACCTTTTGCCCGGATTTAAAGTCCATCACCTCATCCAGAGCTCTAAAGCCTGCTTTTTGGGCCCATCGCTCCAGGAGCTGCCAAGATTCCCGCTCAGTTTTCCCTTCACTGAGAAAGGCCAAGTATTCAGTCATGGCTTGACGTTCCTTCTCGGACATTACAAGTTCATCCCAGGCCAATTTTACTTTTTTTGAACTCATTATAAAATCTCCTCTACTCCCTGGAAATAAGTTTGAGAATAAGAATGCCCTCCGCTATCCAGTTTTCTTCTTCTCGGTTTGAAATATGTACTTAAAACCAAACTCCTTGGCTCTGTGACAGTGGTTCAAGTAGTTTTTGACTGAGTTGTGCTGCAAACACTTGATCCAATACACGAAAAATCTCCACCAAATATGGATAAAAGGACGACCTCTGAATAAGCGCATTTAAACTTCCGCCTAAACCCAATTGTAAGAGGGGCGAAAATAATCCCGCTATAACTGCCATACCAATAAGAGCGCTGAGCCCCCCGAACAGAAGACCCCCTCCACGATTCAAAGATCTGCCCCCGCTGCCGAAGGGACGGAGGATTATAG
>JBAQLX010000658.1:0-11399 GCA_049302315.1 Desulfosporosinus sp. | reverse complement strand
GGTGGGGGTAGACTCCGACTTCGCCGCTAAGAATTCCTTTTGGGACGTGCGGCTTCGGCGAAACCCTCCACTGGAGGCTTTCGTCACCGAAGACTCGATGTTCAACTTTAGTTGAACGAGTTCACTGGGGGGAGTTATGGTGTGATCAAAGTTTTACTTATCGAGGACGATGTTCAAATTCAAGAATTGATTCGCTATAATCTGGAAAAAGAAGGGTATGTTGTTTTAACAGCCTTCAATGGCGAGCAAGGGTTAAATCTCGCCAGGATAGAGAAACCGGACCTGATAATTTTAGATCAAACACTGCCTGTGATTGATGGCTATGATGTGTGTAAGATACTTCGGGCCCAAAGGGACACGGCAGCCATCCCGATCATTATTTTAAGTGCCCGTGACGATGTAGTGGACAAAGTAATCGGACTTGAGCTTGGAGCTGACGATTACATGACGAAGCCTTTTAGTCCGCGAGAATTAATTGCCAGAATTAAGGCAAGACTAAGAGAAGGACAACGAAAAAAAGACCTAAGGAAAGGTCATTTGAGGTGGGGGGGTTTAGAGATAGTGCAAGAAAGCTTCAGCGCTACTTTAGCTGCACAGCCTTTAAACTTAACGGCAAAGGAATTCGAATTGTTGGTACTCTTTGTAGCCAACCCTTACCAGGTATTTAGCCGTGAATACCTAATCCAGAAGGTCTGGGGTACGCTTCCCAACCTGGGAACCAGAACGCTTGATGTCCATATCAGTCATTTACGGAGTAAACTAAAGCTGTTGGGACCGGTACTTGATTCGGTAAGGGGGGTGGGCTATCTTTTTGCTCACCGGAAATAATTATTAAGAGTATTCAAAACTTTAACTTAAACTTTACATTTTGTTCATTAAGACTTTACAAACTTTCGGTATAATCAATTTGTGCCAAGAAATCAATACTTAGGAAATCCAAGAAATTAAAGGGGGAAAGAAAATTGTTTAAAACAAAATCGAAGATTGCTCTGGTTAGTACGACTTTAATTGCTCTAATGGTCCTGGTCGGATGTGGCAAAACTGCTGAACCAACAACTCCAACGCCAACTCCAAGTGCAACAGTCATTGATAAGAAAACCATTTCTGCTGCAGGCGCAACAGCACTCCAACCACTCGTTAAAATTGCAGGTGACGAGTTCATGGCCAAAAATCCTGGCGTTCAAGTAAACATAAGCGGTGGCGGGTCTATGACGGGTCTAAACAACGTGGCTAGTGGCGCCATAGAAATTGGCAACTCAGATGTACCTGTTACAGTTGAACTGAAAGACGCAGGTTTGGTCGATCATCAAGTTTGCGTAGCGCCTTTCTTACTTATTGTTAACAAAGATGTCACTGTCGATAACTTAACCAAAGCTCAAGCAGCGGATATCTTTACCGGGAAGATTACCAACTGGAAAGATGTCGGTGGTAAAGACGCCCCGATATCAATTATTGGCCGTGCAGCATCTTCCGGGACTCGTATGAATGTTGAGAAGATCGTCATGGACGGTCAAAAGATGACAGATAAAGCCGCTGCTCAAGATTCTACGGGTAACTTACTCACTGGTGTTGGTCAGACACCTGGCGCAATAGGCTATATTGACGCATATTACTTGAAAGACACCGTCAAGGCTCTCAAGTATAACGGAGTAGCATATAGTGCAGATGCTGTAATTAATGGGCAGTACCCAATCTATTCCTATGAGCACATGTATACTAAAGGTGAAGCTACAGGTACCGTAAAACTCTTCCTGGATTATATCATGAGCAATGAATTCCAGGATAAAAATGTCGAAAAAGCTGGTTTTATTCCTATCAGCAAGATGAAGAAGTAATACGATCCCCAGGATGTTTAAGGCCATCCTATTTGGTAAAGATCAGTACCCCATCTATAAGACAAAGATAATAAAAGGGGCTGTAACGAAACTTGTTTTCCAGTTTATTACAGCCTTTTTTTGTACTAGTCAGAAAGTATAACTTTCAGTTGTATACTTTCTGGAGGTCCCTTCTCGCCTTCCATGGCTGCAGGGACACTCGTCCATCCTTGGACAGCGCATAAGTACAACTAGGCAGCCACCTTTGCTAAGGCTGCAAGAAGGTTAACTCGTGCGAAGACAGTGTCTTCGTGGGTGCCAGCCAAGTTTTCTTTATTCCGGAATTTCACATAAATTCGAGGATTATTCCCCAATTCATAGGGGAATAATCCTTTAGTCTGGGATAATGCATCATCACTTTGATGGGTAACTATTATCCTTATGATAATTAAGGAAGGCTCAATTGAAGGCTCAATTATAGTAGAATCATATACTCGCTCGTCAATTTTAACCTAAACTTTACACTCTCTTAATTTATATTTTACATAAATAGAGTAGACTATTAAGAGCTAAGTAATTTCAATCATAAAACAAGGAGAAACAGTGTCTGGGATTTAAGAGCGAAGTGATTAAGAAAATATCTGGAGGTGAAGCAGATTGCCTCACAGTAAATCCATGGTGCATTTCAATGACCGTTTGTCGCGTTATTTATTTATAAGTAGTGCAGTTTTGGTCTCCCTGATTATCCTATGTATTATTTGGTTCGTTGGTATGCAGGGCTTATCCACCTTTCGACAAGTAAGTGTGCTTGAGTTTTTTGCAAGCAGCAAATGGAGTCCCGACACGGGCCAGTTCGGCGCCCTCACCTTTATTGCCGGTTCGCTTGGAACCACATTTATCGCCATACTGCTTGGAGGGCCACTGGGACTGGCTGGGGCTGTGTTCCTGGCCGAGATTGCCCCACCATGGGTACGTGCTTTCATGCGCCCGGCTACCGATCTTTTTGCAGGAATCCCATCTGTGGTTTACGGATACGTCGGGCTTACGGTCATCGTAGGTTTGGTACGGAAGTACACCGACTCATCGACAGGCTATGGTGTCCTGGCTGCAGGGATAGTACTCGCGATCATGATTTTACCCACAGTCATCGGTCTTTCAGAGGATGCGATACGCTCCTTGCCGGGAACTTATAAAGAAGCTTCCTCTGCTTTAGGGGCAACCCGTTGGCAGACAATCTATAGGATCCTTGTTCCTGCCGCTACACCTGGGATTTTAACAGCCATCATTTTAGCGATGGCCAGGGCTATTGGCGAGACAATGGCGGTACAGATGGTCATTGGCAATTCGCCCCGCTTTCCCAGTTCCTTAGTCAGTCCTACTTCAACCTTAACCAGTGACATAATTATGGAAATGGGGAATACTCCTTTTGGCTCAACATGGAATAATGCTTTATTTATGATGTCCTTTATTCTTTTGATTATTGCTTTGATTCTGATTATTCTTGTCCGAACAGCTGTGCGAAAGGGGGCGGCACGTTGAAAGCTCGTCCAGCCAATCGTCTTGCCAGTTTGATGCTTTGGGTAGGGGCCATAGCAATTGTCACTTTATTGGTCGCTTTTTTAGGTCTGATTTTAGGTCGGGGTCTACCCTATTTGACCCCTGATTTTTTCAATGGTCCGGACGGAGTGAGAGGCCAATTATTTAACTCCTTCTATCTCCTTGCCCTTTCCCTGGTTTTTTCTTTGCCCGTGGGATTATGCGCCGGAATTTATATGGCGGAATATGCTCCCCAAAATAAATTAACCGACCTAATTCGTTTGAGCACAGAAAGTCTTGCTACTGTGCCGTCCATAGTCTTTGGCCTTTTTGGCATGATCGTTTTTGTCAATAAGCTGGGTTTGGGATTCACAATTTTGGGAGGATCCGCCACGCTGGCTTTACTTAACTTACCTATTTTAGTGCGTGTAACTGAAGAATCCCTGCGGGCAGTGCCCGGAAGTTACCGGGAGGCCAGTTTGGCTTTAGGGGCTACGATGTGGCAAACCTTGCGTAAAGTCATTCTACCAACGGCCCTACCCGGACTTATTACGGGGATAACCCTCGTTGCTGGCAGGGCTTTGGGCGAAACGGCTATCTTAATCTTCACGGCGGGGATGAATGTTTCACGCAAACTATTTGACATTAATCCTTTAGCTGCCGGGGAGACTTTAGCTGTGCATTTATTTGCCGCCAAGTCAAATCCTTTGCCAGGCACAAACGCTGACCAAATTGCCGACGGAACAGCAGCGCTGCTCATCATCATGGTCCTGGTTTTTAACATATGTCTGACCCTACCCAGCCGCTGGCTGCAATATCGACTCCTGGGGAAAAATAAGGAGTAACACCCATCACATGGGTTCTAAGGAGAAATAAAGTATGGACAAGATAGCTGTCAGTAACCTCGACCTTTTTTACGGCGAACAGCAGGCTTTGAATAACATAAACTTGTCAACGACGGAGAAAAGCGTAACCGCCCTCATCGGTCCCTCCGGCTGCGGCAAGTCCACCTTTCTGCGTGTTCTCAATCGGATGCAGGATTTAATACCCAACGTGAAGATCCTAGGTCAAGTTAAGATTGATGGGCAGGATATCTATGCTCCCGATTCTGATGTTGTGTTGCTGCGCAAAAAGGTAGGTATGGTTTTCCAGAGCCCCAATCCTTTCCCCAAGTCCGTTTTCGAAAATGTAGCTTATGGTCCTCGTATCCACGGGGAAACAAACAAGAAAAGACTCAACGAAATTGTCGAGACTAGTCTCCATGATGCGGTTTTATGGAACGAAGTCAAAGATCGCTTGCACCAATCAGCGCTGGGACTGTCGGGTGGTCAGCAGCAAAGGCTCTGTATAGCCCGGGTGTTGGCGGTGGGACCAGAGGTTTTGTTAATGGATGAACCGACATCGGCGCTCGACCCCATTTCGACCATGAAGATTGAAGAGTTGATTACCGAGTTAAAAAACAAATACACAATTATTATTGTTACACATAATATGCATCAAGCGTCACGGGTTTCAGACCGAACTGCATTCTTCTTAAACGGTGACTTAATTGAAGAGGATGTAACGAGTATCCTTTTTACCCGACCGGCTCGAAAAGAAACGGATGATTATATATCTGGCCGTTTCGGCTAAAGTTTGCGCCACATATTTAATAAATAATAATTATGCCTTCTGTGGAATATAATGTACCCAGGGGACTGGACAAGAAACTGGAAAAATAGGATAATTAGTGGAACGATACAAACCGAGAGGAGGGATAGAGATGACGCCTCGCCAGAAATTCGATCATGACTTGGAGGAACTGCGCTTAAATATCCTGGACTTAGGGAAGATGGTCAAGCAACAAATCGCTCTTGCCACCCAGTCCCTGATTAACCAGGACTTGGAATTAGCCAATGCCATCATCGTAGGGGATCTTGCCGTCAACGACCTGCAAGCGATGATTGAGGAAAAATGTATCCTTCTGATAGCTACCCAGCAGCCCTTTGCTCGTGATTTACGCAAGGTTATAGCAGGTTTTAAAATTTCCATTTACTTGGAAAGAATAGGCGATTTGTCAGTCGATTTTGCCAAGATAACCATCAAAATAGGTCAGAAAGAATTAATTAAGCCCTTGGTTGACATCCCGCTGATGAGTGATTTGGTGCAGGAAATGATCAACATCGGACTCAACGCATACGTCACGGAAGATGATAAGGCAGCAGTGGAAATGGCCAGGATGGATGATAGGACTGATAAACTGTATGCTCAGGTTTTTGAGGAACTTATAGTCATCATGATGGAGGATCATGATAAGATAACTCAAGCTAATTACCTGCTCTTTGCCAGTCGCTTTCTGGAGCGCATTGGAGACTATTGTACAAATATTGCGGAAGAGATTGTATATCTCTGTTCTGGCAAAAGAATAGATTTAAACGAATAACTCCTCTATCCTCAAAAAGAGAGTCTTTCACGCGTAATAGTGGTGAAAGACTCTCTAAATTTATCAAAACTCAGCCATGTTAATCATTGGACCTTCGAATTGGGGCTGATCTGGATTCCGGCAAGTTTTTGAGCTAGGCTCTTTTTCCTATCCAAATTAGCTTGGCGTAGAATCATAACCCTTTTATTGAGCCTAGGGTGAGCCGGCTCCATGCATACTCTCGACGAGAGCTGTACCGCCCGTCATGTTTTCGACAAGTCTGGCCATGCGAATTCGATCGATAGTTGGCACCGAGTCCACACCTTTGAAGTATTTTTCAATATAGGGTCCTGTTACAGGATGTTTTAGGTCTTTTTCGGAGGGCAATGTGGCCATAAAACCACCCGCTATATCATGAGCCAAGCGGCAAATTTCATATATATTACGGGTCACATTTTGCTTGACAATATTTGCCAGCATAGGATCCGCCAGATAGGCACCCGACGGAGTCGGTGCACCCTCGCAAGAACAGGCTAAGGAGCAACTGTAAATAGTTTCCGCAAGATGAACCATTTCTACGATTTTGTCTCGAAGATGAGAGGCCTTAGCCGTTCCGTTATACTCGCTAATCGCAACCGCAGCTCCCACGATGACATCACATAATATCACACCGCTAATCTGTTAAGCTCATCTTTATAGGAGCGCCACTTTGGCAAATATTCAGTCATGTATGCCCTAAATACGGCATTGTGTTTTCTTACCAGAAGATGAACCATTTCATGAACTACGACATACTCCAAACATTCCTGGGGTTTTTTTGCCAGTTCCAAGTTCAACCAGATGCGTTTTGCTTGGCAATTACAGCTTCCCCATCTGGTCTTCATCTTCTTAATTCCATACTCTGCCACTTTGACATTTAATTTCTTTTCCCATTTTTCAATGAGCTCCGGGAGTACATTTTTCAATTGAGCCCGATACCATGCATCTATAATTCTTTGCCGCTTTTCTTTGGGTGTGCCGGGGCGGACATAAAGAACAAGCGTACTATGTCTTAATTCAATTTTCGGAGGTGCTTCAAATTCCACAACTTCCAGCAAGAAGCGCTTTCCGTTGTAATAGTGGCTCTCTCGATTCAAAAAATCCCTAGGGGCTTCCCTCTCCTGACCTCGAAGTTTGGCCTGTTGTTTTCTTATCCAATTAAGTTTGGAAAGGGCAAAGACTCTGATCGTATCTAAACCCATCCGCAAAGGTGCAGTAATGCGCACTTTTCCAGCCGGCGGGTACACCCTGAGGTGAATATTTTTAATGTTCTTTTCTTCGACATCAATGATGATTTCTCCAAGGTGCAACTGGGCCATGATTAATATTCCCCCTGCTTCTAACTCCTCATTGCAAACTCAATACCTCGACAGTCTACTTTACTCATGGTAGAACTCCTCCACCCCGATCTCCTTCATCCGCCGATTAAAGTTCAGCCACCGCTCCTGTATCTGGGTGTCTATCTTCTTGGAGCAGGGGAATTCCCCACACTGGAAGCAGAAATCTACCCCTTTTTCCCGGCTGCATACGCCGGCAACACACTCTATGGGGCAGAGCACGTTATTCCCTCGGCATCCACTGCAAGCGGCCTGAGCAAATGACTTCTCAAGATCCGGCATTATGGTCTCCTCAGCAGCCGTAATATTAAGTCAAAGCTTTTTAAATGTATGAGGCTTACCGGAAACAAATCCTTACCTCCAATTATTAGAGTCCAGAAAGACGCTAAAACCTGCCGTTCCTGTGGACGTACTAAGCTTATTTCGTTTCTTGTTCCTTTTTCTTCGCCAACAGCGACAAGCCCATAAATACTGAGAAACCGAATAGCTACGGAAAACTACCCGTTTTGGGGAGGAGGAAAGTTTACCCATTTTTAGGGGTTTTACCCAGCGTTTTTTATGTGGGGGGATAATTCTCCTTTGAAACTTTTTTATACAAAGAATTAATATCCACATTGAAAAGATTGAATTCCCATATACCAAGTGCGTTCGGCAGACGGTTCAGTACAACATGAGATTCATGAGGTTCGGTATTCTACACCGAATTATTACGTTCCTTCAAGCTATTAATTTTATCAATGGCTTTTTCTCTATCTACGAACCTCATAAATCTCTAGAAGTTACCCGAAGTGTCCTGCTTGTAAGGAATACTTGCACGTTTTTCTGTGAAAGTATATATAATATTTCCATTTTGTGAAGGATTCTCCTCTATTCTGTCGAAATTATATGCTGGGAAGGAGGGGAGTTTATTGTATGTTAATCTCGACAGAGTACATACATATTTAGATTGGTTAAAGACTAAAATATTTCTTGATAACAATGCAGCTAATGCGTCAAGGCGAATTGTAGTAAGAGGCAATGTTTATCGTTGTTTCCTTGGTCGGGGCATTGGAAGTGAAGAAGAAAAGGAACGACCATGTGTTGTCCTCCAACGTTATGAAGGAAATATAAAATCACCTAATACAATTGTGGCACCCATAACTCATACATCATCAATTATAGATATCGTGATTCCTATAAATACCCTATACAATCAAGATGGATCTATTCTTTTAGACGGGAATGTTTTATTAGGAAATATCACGACTGTAAGCAAAGCAAGGCTTGGAGATTATATCGCTACATTATCCCCAACGGAGATGAAATTGGTAGATAAAGCAATGGCTAAATCTTTAGACATTTGGAAGAATTTCGTAACACTAGAAAACATAATTAAAGATAAAGATGTCTATATTGGAAAGCTTATTGAGCAAAGGGAAAATCTTCAGCGTCAAATTAATGAAATGATAAATTCAAAACAAGAAGATGAGTAAAGGGCGTTGACATAAATATATAGATATGATATAAATAAATTACAAAAAGATTTGTCACGAGTGGGCAGATTATACGTTTATTCAAAAATGGGAGTCACGAGTGGGCTCCCTTTATCTTTAGAAAAGGCCTCTACTTCAGGGGTCTTTTCTCATTCCCTCCGTTACATCCGAACATTCATTTAACATTCATATATGAAGCTACAAAGACTAACATAATCAAGACGTTCCTTTAGCATTCAACAACGTAGCTTTAGGAAGCAGACTGAGAGTTGCCAGGATATAACGGCAGGATAAGATTGCTTGGGTAGGACATTTTGGGGTCACGGCAGACGTGCCGGTTAGCCGGCACACCCCGCGCAGATCCCGGCGTGCGGAACTATCGCACCGGGCTCCTCAGGAGCATTCGCTTCCGTAATTGACAGATACCTGTCTTAGCTTTTCCCTTCAGTGTGGTTTGCATCTATTGTCCGGTCCTACATGTCCGGTAGATGTTTCCTGTGTAGGCTTCATACTCCTGTTAACCCCTTCCCCATGTGGACGGCTCTCCCGTCCTCAGAGTATTATGGGTTAATCCGACTGCCTAATAGCCATCAGTCTTCCTCTTTTTCGATTGGTTAGCCCTACCGGCCTGTGGTCGGAGCTATTAGGCTCTCCCAAGTTCCTCTTACTTCTCTTCATACATGCCACGTTCTCTGACCCCGGCAGACCCTCGAGAATCTCGCCGATTTTTCGATTCCTCTGTGTTGGCTTCCGTAACGTTAAATACGTCGCCATCTGCATTTTTCTCGTTAACGGGGCTGAATGTGCTTCAGGAGTTACGGTCCTCCCTGTGGCCTATATAATTCTCTGTGTACGCTTCACCTTGCTGTTACCAGCTTTGGCGCAACACTCGATATGGGTGGTTGGCTAGACCTTACCCAGCAAGGACTTTCACCTTGCAAGAAGTACCAAGCTTTGCTTGGCGCACTGACGTCCCGAGTGTTTGCGACGTCGGGTTACTACATTCATATTCTCTCCGTTGTCGAAAACCCTCTGTTGTACTAAACCGCTGCGCGGTGGCTTTTTGAAGCTCTAATTCTACCGCTATGATATCATCTTTACTGGATAATTCTAATTATTCAGAAAGGATGATTTTTTTATGTCTACCACTCATTCTCTGTCATCTCATCTTCAATCTATGAAGTTCGAGATGGCACTTCGAGGCTATTCTCCACAAACTCAGAGCCATTATCTCTGTCATCTAAGGCAACTTGAAAAGTTCGCCAATAAGCCTGCCCTCCAAATCTCCACGGATGAACTCAAACAATTTCTTCACCATCGAATTAAGTTAGGTATTAGCTACAGTAATATCAATATTTCCTGCAATGCATTTAAAATCTTTTTTAATAAAGTGCTCAGTTACAACTGGTCAGACGACGTTATTATCCGTCCCAAACGACCTAAATCGCTTCCCCATGTTCTTTCCAAAGACGAAATCCTTTCCATTATGGATCAGGTGCTTTATCTTAAACATAAAACGATTCTCTTAACCACGTATTCTTCAGGTCTACGCATTAGCGAAACGCTTAATCTCCGCATCTCAGACATTGATTCAAAGAACATGTTGATCCGGGTTAATCATGGCAAAGGCAACAAGGATCGTTTTACAATTCTGTCCCATGAAAACCTTAAAATGCTCAGGCTCTACTGGAAACTTTACAGACCTACTGACTTGCTTTTCCCTAGTCTTGTTGAAGGTAAACCCATAGCCGCTACGGGCATTCAACATGTCTTTAAAGTGGCTAAAGACAAAGCTGGTATTACAAAACCTGCTACGGTTCATACCCTTAGAGTCAGCTTCGCTACCCATCTTCTTGAAAATAATACTGACCTTCGCACAATTCAAATTCTCATGGGACATAGCAATATTTCAACGACCTCTAACTATATCCACCTATCAACTAAGCATATTTCATCGGTGAGAAGTCCTCTTGACGGATGTGATTCAGATGCCTGAACTTCAGGATATTTTTAAGTCTGTTCGCCTTAAACGTCTTTCTCCGGCTCAGGCCAAAGCCTTTCATATGATTCGACATTGCAGAACCTCTACTCTTGGTTCCCATGCCAAAGTTTGCATGGAATGTGGTGTTAAGGAGGTTTCCTTCAATTCCTGTCGCAACAGAAATTGTCCTAAATGCCAGCATTCTACTCAGCAGGAATGGGTTGAGTCTCAGATGTCCAAATTTCTGCCAGTCGGTTATTTCCACGACATCTTTACGATACCTCAGGAACTTAATACCCTCGTTTTGCAAAATCAGAAACTTCTTTATTCCCTCTTGATTAAATCTGCTGGTCATACCTTGTTGGAACTGGCTCGAGACCCTAAATACCTCGGTGCTTCGATTGGCGTTACTTCGGTCCTGCATACCTAGGGGCAAAACCTCTCATTTCATCCCCATGTGCATTGTATCGTTCCTGGCGGGGGGCTTTCCAATGATGGACTTCGCTTCGTCCGTTCTCGTAAGAAGTTTTTCATTCCTGTCAAAGTTATTTCCAAAAAGTTCAGAGGTAAGTTCCTCGCCCTCCTAAAACAGGCCTATGATAATGGGGAAATTGCTTGCTTTAACGAGGCCGCCAAACTTGCGTTAAGAAGCAATTTCCTTTCCCTTGTCGACATCTTATATTACAAGAATTGGGTTGTCTTTTGCAAGAAACCGTTGAAATCTGCCGAGTAGAACACTGGCGTAGTAATTTAGTAAGGAACTTACTCCATCCTATTTCCAATGCCCCCTCTAAAATTCCGTACGGCGGGTTTTCCCCA
>JBAQLX010000657.1:0-1905 GCA_049302315.1 Desulfosporosinus sp. | reverse complement strand
ATGCCTTTGTGCTGGGCCTGCTGGTAGGGTTGCGGCCTGATTATGCCATCAAGTCCAACCGCGAGGGCGGGTATGGACGCTATGATGTGATGGTCATCCCCCGGGATACGAGCCGGGCGGGTATTATCATTGAGTTTAAGAGTGTCGATCCGGAGGAAGTAAAGGACCTGGAACAGGTCGCTCAACTAGCCTTACAGCAGATCGAAGCCCAGCAATACCAGCAGGAACTGCTCGAACGGGGGATTCATAAAATCATCAAGCTGGGCATCGCCTTGCGGGGCAAAGAGGTCTTGGTGAAGGCCGGGGATTAACTATCCTGTCTCTAGCGCCGAAATACGTCCTGCGTCGCTTTTCCGGAACGACACAGTGGTCGTTCCCTACTTA
This sequence comes from Desulfosporosinus sp., assembly GCA_049302315.1. Taxonomy (GTDB): domain Bacteria; phylum Bacillota; class Desulfitobacteriia; order Desulfitobacteriales; family Desulfitobacteriaceae; genus Desulfosporosinus. Next base: position 1,521 of record JBAQLX010000657.1, on the reverse strand, counting down.
CTCTCCAAGAAAGGTGCTGAGTAAATTGAAGAAACGAATCGCCATAGGGGTGAGCGATTTCCGTAAAATGCTCACAGGAGCTTACTACTATGTGGATAAGACCTTATTTATACAAGATATTCTGGAGGATGGCTCGGAGATAATCCTGCTGCCCCGTCCACGGCGTTTTGGCAAAACCCTCAATATGTCTATGCTGCGCTATTTTTTTGAAAAATCAGCTGAGACTAGCAGAGCACTTTTTGAAGGTCTCGCGATCGGTCAAGAACCTGACTGCATGGTTAAACAGGGCCGGTATCCGGTGATTAATTTGAGCTTTAAGGAAATAAAAAACGATACTTGGGAAGACTGCCTGAGTAGTTTCAAGTTTATAATCTGGCAAGAATATCAGCGGCACAGCTATCTGTTAAAGAGCGATGGGCTGGATGAAAATGACCTGTGTTACTACAGAAGCATATCTGATCGCAGCGCAAGTCTGATAGACTATCAAATGGCTCTAAGTAAGCTCAGTAAATATTTGTACGAATACCATAAGCAAAAGGTCATCATTTTAATCGACGAATATGATGTACCCATCCAGCAGGCCTATCTAAAAAAATACTACGATCCGCTGATCTCCTTTATGCGCAACTTTATGACCGCCGCCCTAAAGGACAATGATTACCTGGAAAAGGCTGTCTTGACCGGGGTGCTGCGAGTGGCGCGGGAAAGCCTTTTTTCCGGGCTTAATAATCTATCCGTGTGGACCATCTTAGATGAACCCTATAGCCGGCAGTTTGGCTTTCTGGAAACAGAGGTCGAGGAGCTGTTAAAATATTACGGTATCGGAGCGCAGTTAGAAGAAGTTCGCAACTGGTATAACGGTTATATCTTTGGCAATACCGTGCTCTATAATCCCTGGTCGCTTCTGAAATACGTGCCGAATTGGCAGGGTGGTTTGCAGCCCTACTGGGTAAATACCAGCGATAACGAAATCGTCCATCGCCTGATCAGTCGGGGCGGGCCGGCTTTGAAGATGGAATTGGAAGACCTCTTGCAGGGCACTGCTCTGGTAAAAACCATTAACCAGCACATCTCGATGGGTGAAGTCGAGAAAAATAACCAAAACGTCTGGAGCTTTCTGCTGTTCAGCGGTTATCTCAAGGCTCTCAGCCGGGATATCATCGACGGAGAGATGATCTGCAGCCTGGCGATCCCGAATCGGGAAGTACAGACGATCTATCGCGATATCGTAAAATCCTGGTTTAATGATCCCGTCCATTCCGATTTCCTGCAGACCATGTTGAAAAGCTTAATCAGTGGGCGGATCGAAGTCTTTGCCAGTCATTTCCGTGAATATGTCCTAAGCAGCTTTAGCTACTTCGATACCGGCGGAAAAGTGCCGGAAAAGATCTATCATGCCTTTGTGCTGGGCCTGCTGGTAGGGTTGCGGCCTGATTATGCCATCAAGTCCAACCGCGAGGGCGGGTATGGACGCTATGATGTGATGGTCATCCCCCGGGATACGAGCCGGGCGGGTATTAT
>JBAQLX010000656.1:0-3552 GCA_049302315.1 Desulfosporosinus sp. | reverse complement strand
ACGCTTGGTCATGCACCATTCCAGGCAAATACTGATTCTGGTAACTCTAAATAGCGAACGATCTTCGCTTGGCTGTCGTTAAACGGTTTAAACAACCTCCTTACCACCTGTTCCATCACGGAAAGCATCATAATGGTCAAAAGAATAAGATAGGCCAACGCTTCCACTCTTTGTGGCTTATCGAGGAAAAGTGAATTAACGAAATTAGGATTTTTAATAATTATATGAGCCGTTTTGTAGACTGTTTTAAACGTGCAGAGCCAATTGCCAACTTCTATGCGTATATGAAAGGCTTATTAAGCAATTTGGAAAGGAAGTCGGTTGAACCGATTGCTTTGGAATTTATTAATAATCCCAGAGGTCCGCGCAATTTGCAGAATTTCATGAAAGATGTCCACTGTGATGATGAAAAAATCACTGAAATTTATCAAGAAGGACTTTCCGAACGGCTTTCTGATGCGGAAGGGATGTTTACTGTCGATGAAAGTGGCATGGTTAAAAAGGGTAAGCACTCTGTGGGCGTGGCCCGTCAATATTGTGGGAGTGTCGGCAAAGTAGAAAACAGTCAGGTGGGGGTTTTCTTAGGCTATTCAGGCCCTAAAGGCTATGCTTTAATTTCGGACCAGCTTTTCATGCCGAAAAAGTGGTTTGGCGAAGATTATGCAAATCTCAGAAAAAAGTGTGGTGTACCGACGGACTTAACCTTTCAAACAAAACCACAAATTGCTCTGAATTTGCTTCATAAAATCGAACAATCCGGGCTATTTAAGGCCAAATGGATTGGTATGGACTCTCTTTACGAATTTATAGAGCCTTTCCGGAGGAAAATGGTAAGATCCCGATCATACCATGCTGGTTATTTATTCGCCGTTCAGTAGATGGGAAAATTGGATTTTCGGTTAGCAATGCGCCTGAAAATATTCCACTTACTGAACTAAGCAAAGCCTCGTTGATGCGCTGGCCCATTGAGCAATGTTTCCAGGAAGCTAAGGATAATTTAGGCATGGATCATTATGAGTTCAGGTCTTGGATTGCATGGCACCGACATATGCTTTTTGTGTTTATGGCAAGTGCATTCCTCCTGGAAATAAGGTTACTTGTAACCGATAAAAAAAACCCGATCTTAAGCCTTCCGATGGCTCTGTCGCTTGTTGTTTCAGCCTTGGCAAGTAAAGAAAACAATATAAAGAAGGCTTTAAGGAAATTGGATTATCATCTACGGCGTAATTATTGTGCGTACAAGTCCCATAGCTTAAAGAGATTAGCTGGTTGTTTTAATGGATAAATTAAATTACGCTGTAGTGGTATACAATAGTATATTGAGAATTAAGAAAGACCACTCATTAAAAAAAGTGGTTTTTTTTCGTGCCCTCGTTTGATGCGGGTTTTGCTAATTTTCAGCAGCCCCTACGTAGGGGAATACAACAGAATATCGTGGTCAAGTAACCAAAACAGAGTTTAAGGAATATACAAAATAAGAAAGACTAGCAGAAGCAGGGGATGGATTATATCATAGCTGAGAAGGTTTTTTACTGTCAACGACATTCAGCGTTGTTTAGCGGAAGGCTATCCGGTGGTTTTGGGGATGTCTGTTTACGAATCATTTGAAACGGACAGTGTTGCTAAAACAGGAATTGTCCCTTGTACCAATGAAAGGTGAGCTAGTCCTCGGCGGTCATGCCATGTTGATCGTCGGTTACAAGAAAATCAGGCGGACGCCATACTTTATAGTCCGAAATTCGGAGGGGTGGGTACAGGTTGGGGAGATAATGAATATTGTTATATTTCCACCGGCTTTATTACCAAAGGAATTAATTTTGACCTTTGGACGGGCAGATAAAAGGGGGATAGGCTTTGTACAAAAACCTAAACATCAAATGGATTGGATCACCGAACTTCAGCAGTCCCAAAGGCTATAAAATCCTGGCAATTGTTGACCACATCATGAGTGGGACATTAGTTGGTACTGATTCTTGGTTCGCCAACCCAGCAAGTAAAGTTAGTTCCCATTTCGGAGTTGGTAAAAACGGTGAAATCCATCAGTATGTTGATCTTAAAAATCCTGCTTGGTCAAATGGCAGCGTAAATAACCCAAATTGGTCTTTGCTTATTCCATGTGTTAATCCTAATTATTATACGGTCAGCATTGAGCACGAAGGAGAAAGCGGAGATACAATGCCTGAAGCGCAGTACCAAGCCACACAAGCCCTGCACCTTTGGTTAATCGAAACCTTGGGGATACCTGTGACACGGGATAATATCATCGGGCATTACCGGATTGACTCAGTTAATAAAGCGAATTGCCCAGGGTTAGGGTTTCCTTGGGATAGGTTATTAAAGGATTTGCAAGGGGGAAGAGATGTGTTAAAAGTAGCCGTATTGTTATATACGAAGGAAGATTTTTGGGCGGGAGTTGATGTTGCTACCAAGAATGGTAATTGTGCTCTGTTTGTGCGGTCAGATGATCATTCGGTTCCCGCTGATTCTATGAAAGCCGAAAAACTCATCGTTGTTGGCGGACCAACTACCAAACATCCAAACGAAGTGCTGCTGAGTGGCAAGGACAGATATGCGACTGTCGCTGCTGTAGCGAAGTACTTGGGGTAAATAATTTATGATTTTAGCTCCTTGGCGATTCTTCTCAATGCTTTTACTATGGTGCTTGATTGGCGTCGTAGAATATTTTTGAGATTAAGAGTTCGTTTCATTTAGCTCATCTCCTTTTGGGTGATGAGTTTATTATGTGCTGGTGACGCTTTATTATGTAACTGATCTTAAGCTTGAAATAAAAAAAGGGAATGGATAACATTATGGTTATGTACCCATTCCCCTTAGAAGAAATCAATTGAGTGATTAGGTAGCTTTTCAGCAATGCTGGAAATCGGTTTGTTTATTATTGGATAGGGGACTGAAAATTTTGAGATTGCTGAAGTTGTACTGTTTGCTTTCCTTTCTCCGTAAATTCAGCGTCCTTGGGACTAATAATGGATAGCAGTTGTTCTAATTCTCCTACATGTTGTCTTTCTTCGTCTGCGATATGATAGAGAATTTTCTTAGCTCTCTCATCGGTAGTGGCCATTGCATGGGATTCATAACCAATAATTGCTTCATATTCTCCAGCAATATCTACCCGAAGTGCCTGAGCTAATTCATCATTGGACAACTGCTTGGGTACATTGGCAATAAAAGGATTTCCAAGTAATGCCATGAAATCACATCCTTTATATTTTTTCACACCCTTATTTTTTCAAATAGTGGGGATATATATTCTTGTTAGCCTATCAAATTCTTCAATTAGCATAGATTTATTGATATTGAGATACAGAAAATTGTATAATCATTTTTTTTGCAGTACAATATTTTTTATACTAGTTAGACCCCCATGCCGCGTTGCAGCATCACTGATGAATGAAATAAATTTTTATTTCAGAGTAGAAAGTATAACTGACTGGAAGAGTTGAGGCGCAGGCGTGACGATGAGTCTGGTGCGAGCGGATGTGTAGCTAACACTAGGATATACCAGTAGAAAACAGTCGTAGGAGAAGAACATGG
>JBAQLX010000655.1:0-1794 GCA_049302315.1 Desulfosporosinus sp. | reverse complement strand
GCCGCCGACGGTAATATTGGAGCAACCATAGGCGGAAACGCCCACGCTGTCCTGCTCATTGGCATTAATGGTACATGCATTAATTTGACCAGAGGCACCACCTCTGACATAAACACCATAGCCCTCTTTACCTGTAATGTTAATAGTACCACCATCTAAAGCAGCCGAAGCAGGAAGGTTATCACCGTTTATGTCGATACCGATTCCGCAGTCACTGTTTACGGTGATTGTCCCGCCTGAAATAGCAACCTCGCTGAATTTGCGGGCATATATGCCAAAACGGGTGGCCTCACCAGCGATAATCGCGCCGCTAGTCATCGAGAAACTGCTGCTTTTGTTTGTCCATGTTCCATGTAAATATACCGCTGCACCCTAGGATGCAGTTGCATTTACAGTTCCGCCTGTTATCTTAATAAGCCCGCCGCCATCTGCCGCAACAACACCATATTTATCGTCATTGACGTTGCTGTCGTTAAAACCGTCGCCTTCAATTGTTACATTGCTGCCTACCTCCAGGCTGTCCTTCGTATCGTCTGCTACAATTCGGTATTTCCCGGCATGTATTGTTACAGGTTTCTCCGCAGAGAGTGTGAGTGCTCCATCTAGGGCAATGTATCCGTGAAGCGTCATTTCACCTCCGGTTGCTTTAATGCTGTCAAACTCAGTTGTAAACTCTTCTAAATTTTCAGGAACATGACCCACGTTCACAGGTGCCCCGAAGTCATAGTCGGTCTTCGCCGCCGTAACAGTGTACGATTGGCCTACACACAACGCTGCGCTTATCTCATAAGTTGCTCCGTTGTCCGTAGTTGTTGCCGATGTAATAGTTACAGGTTGATTGGAACTGTCAAGAAGCGTGAAGTTGCTTGCTGTTAAGCCAGCCAGTGCCGGATTCAACGTTACTGTAAATCCTGTGGTTGTTGGATTGCTCACCGTCAACGTTTCGGATATCTCTTCTGGCAGAGCAAAAACAACCTTGCGTATACGGTGGTTTCCAGCATTATCTTCTGAATCTGCTGCAAACACTTGTGAACAAATACCAAAGGAAATGATTAATGTTAATATCACTGTTGCTAAAATAAAATCACTTTTGAGTCTAAGTTTCATGCATTTCACTCTCCATCCTGAAAATATATTATATGTTCATTTCCACTCATTTCCACTCATTCCAGATCGAATTTGTATAAAATCATATGTAATGCCCCCATATTATTCATTCCAAACTGTTGTTTATTCTACATAATCTTTGATATTCCTTCATATTTTTAGGACTCGAGGATACATTCGGCAATAAATTTTTTCTATATTAACTTGGTTAAAGTCCAGTTAATTTTCGGTAGATTTTATCCTTTCCATGCATAGAAAAAGCCCCTAAGCATTGCTGCCTCGGAGCCTTGGAACCTACGCATTAATATTTTTCTTATTATAAGCTAGATACGTTCATCAATTGATCCCCCTAATTGACTACCTGGATAAGTTCAACTAAACTTCTAAAGAAGTGAGTTCCTTATATATTATCTCCAGATTGGAAATGATATATATTGGAAATGATATATTACAATAAGAAGGAATTCTGTAAGAATTCTTGAATACTAAAGATAAGGCGAAAAATAACAGGAAACCCAAGAAATTATATGAGATAAGGAGATTGAATTTTGGAAAGACCGCAGAGTAATCCTAGTCGTATGGTCGTTATTGAAAACAAGACCAGTGGGGAGCGTTTTCTAGTTGATTTATTGAGGGGTCAAACGTATGATAAATACCAATTTACCAAGATTACCTATCAAGTCCCGC
>JBAQLX010000654.1:0-8527 GCA_049302315.1 Desulfosporosinus sp. | reverse complement strand
CCGCTATACTTAGAGCGAAGGGGGTTGTCTATTTTGCGTGTTCTTCTGGTTGCTCTCAATGCAAAATATGTTCACACAAGTCTAGCCCTTCGTTATTTGTGCAGTGAGGTCAACGCTGTTTACCCTGACGTTTTGCTTCGGGAATTTAGCATTAACGACCGCCTTGACCGAATTGCCGGGGAGCTTTATGAAGCCAGGGCCGATGTCATTGGCTTTTCGTGTTATATCTGGAACCTTAAAGAAATTGTGGCGCTGATCAGGCAGCTTCATCCTGTCTGTCCGAATGTGAAATTTGTCGTTGGGGGTCCGGAAGTTTCTTTCGAGGCCAGGGAGTTTCTACTCGAGCATCCGGAAGTGGATGCCCTTGTTATCGGTGAAGGGGAAAAAACATTTCCAGAGCTGCTTACCGCGTGGGAGGGCGGGGATGATCTTTCTCAGGTCTCAGGTATTGCCTGGAACAGGAATGGAAAAATCGTCATCAATTCTCACCGAATGGCAGCCTCTGATTTAAACGATCTCCCGGATCCATATACTGGGAATGAAGACTTCACAGGCCGACTTGTCTATGTTGAGACGACTAGGGGATGCCCGTTTAACTGTCAGTATTGCCTGTCCTCGACCTCCCGGGGGGTTCGTTATTTAGAGCCTGAGCGGTTTCGCCCAATGTTTCGCCAAATACTTAAAAACGGCGCCCGCACCATCAAGTTTGTGGACCGCACCTTCAATGCCAATAAGCGTCATGCTTTACGGATTTTGGACATTGTCAGGGAAGAGAGTAAATGTCTCCCGGATGCAGGGCGGGTTCGGGTTCATTGCGAAATGGCAGGGGATCTCTTCGATGACGAATGGATGGATTATTTCCGAGCTTATCCGCGCGGTTTAATACAATTGGAAATCGGTGTACAGTCTACGCACAAACCGACCCTGAAGATTGTTTCACGCCCCCAAAACTTTGAGGAGTGGAAAAAGTACGTACCCGAAATACGGGCTCTGGGGATACCGCTCCATCTTGACCTGATTGTCGGGTTACCAGAGGAAAACTGGACCAATCTCCGGACTTCGTTTAATGATGTATACCGAGTGAAACCGGCTCTGCTCCAGCTCGGATTTTTAAAAGTACTAAAAGGATCAGGGCTTCGTCTGCAAAGCAACGATTACGGCCTCGTGTACACCCCGGATCCTCCCTATACTATTTTAGAAACTCCAGTCTTGTCCCATAGCGAAATACTTCAATTACATCGCATGGAAGACTTACTCGATAAATATTATAATTCAGGGAAGTTTGCACACGCCTTGTCTGAAGTTATAAAATTGTTCCCAACCCCGTTTGATTTTTACCATGGATTTGCCGAGTTTTGGGAACATTGTGGTTGGTTTAACCGACAATGGCAGGGCAAAGCCCTCTTTGACAAGCTGTGGGAGTTTATCGAGGCGCGAGCCTCGCGCCTCGCGCCTATCCGCGACGCCCTGCGTTTTGATTATTACCTTTGGGAGCGTCCCCACACCGTTCCTGATTATCTTCGACTTGAAGCCAGCGTAGAGACGGAGGAAAAAGCTAATCCGTGGAAAGCCAGAGAGGATGAAGTTCGACGAGATGGTTACTGGGAAAAATTAATTCCAGAGTTTAAACAAATGGATCGGCGTCAGTGGAACCGCAATACGGCAGTCACCTATTTCACCTCTGATGTGTTACAGGTCGGGAAATCGCCGGCCCCGGTTTGGTATCTTTTCCTCTATCTAAAGGGAAATGTAAAGGCCTACAGGTTTGAGGACGAATGGAGTGCGGTTTAATGACGACTGGATATTTCTCACGCAAAATCATCACTTTTTGGGGGTGCATATTCGCTTTATTCATACTTGTCACAGGGTGTACCGGAGAACCTCAGACCGGACAACCAGGTGGCCCGGCCCCTGCAGTTGTGGACATCTGGCATTCTTTGCAAGGGGCGGAGGCGGATATTTTAGAGGGACAGATTCAAACAATTACGGAGACACATCCCGAGGTGATCATTAAACTCAAATACGTGCCGGAACATAACTTTGTGGCTTTTTCCTACCAGGCGGAAGCAGGAGGGGAAGGACCGGAGATTTTTATCGCTTCAAGAGAGATTATCCGCCAGCTTTATGAGCACGGAACACTGGCTAAAACAGCGTACGTTGATCAAATGGCTTTTCCTGCCGCCTTGTCCGCCTTCCAATTTGGGGGAGTGGGATATGCGTCTCCTTGGTTGACAGATGTTCCTTTACTCTATTTCCGAACGGATACAGCCAGTGTCCCAACCAACTTGGACGACCTTTTCTTAACCAAAGGGGGAATTTCAATTGCTGCGCCCGATACTGCCACACTTTCTGCCTGGTGGAATGGGCAAGGCGGGAGGTTGCTAAATGCAGAAAACCCGGTCCTGGATGATCCAATCAATGTTGCGTTTCTTAAACAGCTCTTGGCCTGGCGAGGGGCCAAAAGTCTTCGGATCGATCCTTCCTTACTCAATACATTTGCTGGTGGGGGAACACCTTTTATGATCGCTGGGGCGAGTCAGACCAGTTTCTTAACCCGGCAAAATGTACCTTGGGGATGCATACCGCTGGTTGAATTGGTTGGTAGGCAAGGACACCCGCTTTTAGGCACGACACTGGGGATTGCGAATTCTGCTATTAAAACGAATGAAGTCATGATGCCGATGATGCAGATCGTTGAGAAAGCGCTGCTGACATCGGAAGTGGAAGGGGCAATGCTGCAAGCGGGACGCCTTCTTCCAGCGAATATGGAGTACTATCAACGTCCGGAAGCTCAGAAAGGTGTCTTTCCACAGGTCAATATTGCCCTTGCCAAGGCGTGGGTAATAGACGGAAATGCCCTGGAGTGGAAGTTGATTCCCTTTCAAGACGCGGCATGGAGCAATGTCCTGGCAGACAATTTCACTCCGGAGGATGCTCTGATCAGTGCGCAAGGGGAAGCCATAAAAGCCCTGGCGGCCAAGTGACAACCTTAATCCAAATCAGAGGAGGGGTGTGAAAATGACAAGAAAGGGATTGGAAATTAAAGGAATAAATAACAAAGGAGTAGAGCTAATTGTCATCACGGGCTTATCTGGCGCTGGGAGGACCCAGTCCATGCAAAGTCTTGAAGACCAAGGGTTTTTCTGTGTCGACAATTTGCCGCCTAGCTTTCTTGTGAAATTCGCGGAACTATGTGCCCAATCCAGGGGAAAAGTCTCCAAAGCTGCGATTGTTTGCGATTTGCGCGGCGGGGAATTTTTTTCTTCACTTAGTGAAGCCTTAAGTAATTTAGAGAAGGAAGGCTTTCATCTCGAAGTCCTCTTTCTGGATGCATCGGATGAAACGTTAATTCGCCGTTATAAAGAATCTCGACGTCGACACCCTCTTTCCCCTCATGGACGCGTTTTAGATGGGATTCAAGCCGAACGCCAGCAACTGGAGGAGTTAAGAATCCGGGCTGACAATATTATCGATACGTCTGACTTATCCGCGCAAGAACTCCGCAGCCAGGTGGCGGAGTTGTTTTGCAAAGAGCAGGGACTGGGCCAAATGGCCGTTTCGGTGCTATCCTTTGGCTTTAAATACGGAAGTCCAATGGACGCGGACCTTGTTATGGATGTGCGTTTTCTGCCGAATCCGTTTTATGTTGAAATGTTACGCCCGCTGACCGGCGAACACACTTTGGTTCAGGAATATGTCTTTGGAAATCCGATAGCCCAGGAGTTTATGGAGAAGTACCTAGACTTACTGGAATACATCCTGCCTAATTATGTTCAAGAGGGAAAAAACCATTTGGTCATTGGGATTGGCTGTACGGGCGGACAACATCGCTCTGTGGCCATCGCTGAACGGGTAGGGCAGTTTTTAAAGGAACGTAATTATGCTATCAGTGTAAAACATCGAGACGCTGTTAAAAATCAAAAGGGTGGAACAGCGAGATGAATCCTAAAAAGAGTGAAGGGTTTTTACGATACCTGAAATGGCTCTATCCCAATCTGAAAGTAAAGAGGTGGTTTCTCCTGGCGGTTTTCGGAATCTTTCTTATTGCAACCGGGTTTTCTGTCATGAATGATGGAGTGGCGCTTGGCTACGCAGAGTTACAGTTCCGGGAGGTGATTTATCGGATGACGGGCAGTACGCAGCGCATTGCCGTACCAACCGGTGCGATCATCAGTGTCCTGGGAATCGCAGCAATTTTCTTTGGTTTTAAAAACATGTTATACTCCATTATTTCGTCCGTACTCCCGGAAAACGAAGGAAGAATAGTTGATGTGATTTACGCGCGCAATCATTTGCTCAGAGGGCCAAAGATTGTAGTGGTCGGTGGAGGTACTGGGCTTGCCACTCTCCTACGTGGTCTTAAGCAATACACATGTAATCTCACAGCCATTGTAACGGTTGCGGATGATGGCGGAAGTTCGGGAAAATTACGCGATGAACTGGGTATTCAACCACCGGGAGATGTCCGAAATTGTCTGGTGGCCTTGGCTGATACAGAGGACATCATGGACACACTCTTCTCTTACCGTTTTGAAAGCGGAGCGCTTGAGGGGCATAGTTTGGGAAATCTGCTTCTGGCAGGGCTAACCGATACCTTTGGAGATTTTCAAAAAGGCATCGAACAGGTCAGTAAAGTGTTTGCTATTCGTGGTAAAGTGTTTCCCTCCACGTTGGAACAAGTTGTCCTGGTTGCGGACTTGGAGGACGGGACCCGTGTCGCCGGAGAAACAGCGGTTCGGGTCACCGAAGGAAAGATTAACCGTGTTTACCTTGAACCCAGTGATTGTCACCCTTTACCTGAAGCCTTGCAAGCCCTTGAAGAGGCGGATCTTATTGTTCTGGGTCCAGGAAGCCTCTATACGAGCGTTTTGCCGAATCTGCTGGTGGCAGGCCTCAGAGACAAAATTAAAGCGGTAAAAGCCCCTTGTGTGTATGTATGTAATGTTATGACGGAAAAAGGGGAAACGGACGGTTACCGGGTGTCTGACCATCTTAAAGCAATTCTGGACCACTGTGGTTTAGGCTTTGTAGATGCAGTCCTGGCTGCCAAGGGGAAAATTACTGCGCCGCTTCTAAAACGGTATGTCGCGGAAGAGGCCGTTCCAGTTATTGCTGATCCCAAAGAGGTCGAGCAACTGGGCGCCAAGTACTATGAGGCAAACTTGGTACAAGTTGGGAATGTCGTTCGCCATGATCCGGACCGCTTGGCAAAGGAACTTATGCGGCTGCTTTTTCGTTGGAAACCCATGGGAGAGCGCATTGCCCTAGTCGATTCTTATTTGCTCACTCGGAAGCTCCGCAAAGAGGTATAGCGAGGCGCGATGTGCGAGGCGCGATGCACGAGGCGCGAGGCACGATGCACGAGGCGCGAGGCACGTATGAGAATTCGAACGTCTGCAAACGTTTCAAACGTTTCCAATCGAACCTCGCGCATCGAACTTCGAACCTCGAGAAAGGGCGTTTCCAATCGAACTTCGCACCTCGAACCTCGAACATCGCATAGAAAGGGGCTGGCTGGATTGTCCTTTAGCGCTGACACCAAAGAAGAACTTGCGCGCTTGGTCGATCAGAAATCATGTTGTGAGTTAGCGGAACTGGCGGCGTTGGTCCGCATGGATGGAACCCTCCAAATCAGCGCTCATCAACAGTACACACTGAATGTGACGACAGAGAGTGCTCCGGTGGCACGTAAGATTTTTCGCTTGGCCAAGGATGTGCTCAAGCGTCCGGCGGATATTGTGGTCAGGCGTAAACTTAGGCTCCGTAAAAATAATTCCTACTTGGTAAGAATCTATCTTCGTGGGTTAGAAGACCTAAAAAACCTTGGCCTAGTTGATGAAGAAGGACAAATTTGCCATGAAATCGCTCCCTATCTGATAAAAAAGCGCTGTGATCAAAAAGCATATTTACGAGGGGCCTTTTTGGCTGGGGGCTCGATTAATAATCCGGAAGGAACCTATCACCTGGAAATTGTCAGTAATGATGAGCAACATGCCAAGGCGTTATGTCACTTGGTCAATCGTTTTAAATTAGGGGCTAAAGTCAGCATGCGTAAGCATTGGTATGTGGTCTATATCAAAGAGAGTGAACATATTGTTGAGTTCATTGGCTTTATAGGAGCACATCGTGCTCTTTTGGAGTTTGAAAACGTTCGAGTGCTTAAAGATGTCAGGAATCAAGTAAATCGCTTGGTCAATTGCGAGACCGCCAATCTTGATAAAATTGTGGATGCGGCTGGGCGTCAGTTAGAAAACATCCAACTAATCACGGATACAATTGGGCTCCAGTCTTTGCCACCCACCTTAAGGGATATGGCGGAGCTTCGGCTGGAATATTCCGATGCCAGCTTAAAAGAACTTGGAGAAATGCTGCGGCCAAAAGTCGGTAAATCCGGCGTCAATCACCGGATGAGAAAAATCAATGAATTGGCTGAACGAATCAGGACTCAAAAGGCGGGAAATATATAGTAAGGCACATTATAAGGAACACAAAAAACCGGGAATTTGGGGGGATAAAAAGTGCGGTTAGGGTATGGCTTGAATCTAGAGCAGACGCAAAAACTTATTATGACTCCTGAATTGCGCCAGGCAATTACTATTTTACAGTTGTCCGCACTCGAACTTTCCGTGTATGTTGAGGAGCAGCTTCTGGAGAACCCTTTGCTGGAGACCCAGGAAGAGAGTTCGGATATAAAAGAGGATGTAGAACCAACAGTAGAGGAGGAACGTCCGGCAGAGGAGAAATGGGAAGTGGATTGGCAGGACTATTTTCATGACCAGGATGAAAATCGCGTCCGTCAGGAAAGAGTGGTCGTGGAGGAAAAACAACGCTTTGATCCCTTCATTGCTGCATCGCCTACGCTTCTGGAGCACTTGCTGGGACAACTCCATGTCCAAAAAATAACGGCTTCGTTACCCGTAGCAGAGTACATTGTTGGTAACCTGGATGATAATGGCTGTCTCCCGTTAACGTTAGAAGATATTGCCAGTGAAACTAATGTCTCCCTCACCACGGCTGAAGAAGCGTTGGCTTTGGTTCAGACCCTTGACCCCTTGGGGGTGGGGGCTCGGAATTTAGAGGAATGTCTTCGCTTGCAGTTACCGCTCCTTCCGGACTATCCTCCTGAATTGCCGGAGTTATTAAAGTATCTTGAAGATTTGGCGGCGGGGCGTCTGCAACGAATTGCCCATGCCCTGAAAATCCCCATATGCAGGGTACAGGAACTGGCGGATTTGGTGCGTAAACTGGATCCCAAACCAGGCCTCAGTTTTTCTGGCCCAAGAGATGTGCGCTATGTCGTCCCGGATGTAGTTATTGAAGAGATCGAAGGGGAATTTATTATCCTTGTTAATGACATCACCGTACCCCGCTTGGGGATCAACAAGGTCTATCGTGAGGCCTTAAGCCTTGAAGAGGGGACAGACACCCGCAAATTTGTTGAACAGAAACTGAACGCGGCATCCTGGCTCATTCGCAGTATTGAGCAGCGGCGCCTAACGCTTTATAAAGTATCCAATGCTATTGTGAAGTGGCAAACGGAATTTCTCCGCTATGGGATCCGTCATCTAAGACCGCTTACGTTGAGGGATATTGCAGAGGAAATTGGGGTTCATGAGTCGACCGTCAGTCGGGCGACAGCCCATAAATACATCCAAACACCCCGGGGTATTTTCGAATTTAAATTTTTCTTTGCCAGTAGCCTGGGCAGAGGGCATAATAACGCCAATAATATCACGACAGAGGGGATTAAACTCGCTTTGCGCGATATCATCTCTTCAGAAAATCCCAAAAGCCCATATTCTGATCAGAAGCTGGCTGACCTTCTTAAGGCTAAAGATATGGAGATTTCCAGGAGGACAGTGGCTAAGTACCGCGACGAGTTGGGGATTGCGGCGACGACTGGCAGGAAACGATATTAGAGGAGGGTTAAGGGGCATGTTAAAGTATGGGGCATTACTTATTGCTTATTTTCTCGGAGCCATACCGTTTGCCTATTTAGTGGGACGGATCAGACACGTGAATGTTCGTTCCCAGGGAAGCGGCAACATTGGTTCAACGAATGCTTTTCGCTTATTAGGCGCTAAATATGGCTTGGCTGTGTTTGCGGGGGATGCCTTGAAGGGTGTCTTGGCAACGGTACTTTGTTTAAATTTGTTGGGTCCTTGGGGTGGCTTAGGCGGTGGGATATTGGCCATTATCGGACACAGTTGGAATCCCTTTTTTAAATTTAAGCCGACGGGTAAGGGTGTTGCAACGGGATTTGGCGTTATTGCGGTCCTGGTTCCGGGGATATCCTTGGTATCTATTATTGTTTTTGGTTTAGTCGCGTTAATTACTCGTTATGTGTCGCTTGCGTCTATTTCAGGGGCTGCAACGGCTGTTATAATGACGTTTTTTTCATCGGTTCCTCTCGCTTATAAAGTGTTGGTTTTTATGGTAGCAATGCTGATTTTCGTGCGTCATCGCGCCAATTTTCAACGTTTATTGAAGGGGATAGAACCCAAACTTAATTACCGCTTGTTGCCGT
>JBAQLX010000653.1:0-5112 GCA_049302315.1 Desulfosporosinus sp. | reverse complement strand
ACGTATGCCATGCTCTTGAGTACCGCCGAATTAAAAAAGACCAGCATGCAATATTTTCTCGAAGAAGAGACAAACTGGAAAGGGGAAATCCGGTTGAATTTCGTGGATGAAAAAAGCCGCCTTGCCTTTGCCAAAGCCCAAAGGTTTATTCCCGGCGGCGTAAATTCGCCAGTAAGAGCCTTTAAGTCCGTCGGGCGGGACCCAGTCTTCATTGAAAAGGGTGAAGGCGCCTATATCTGGGATATTGACGGCAACCGTTACCTTGATTTTGTTGGTTCCTGGGGTCCCCTGATTGTTGGCCATGCCCACCCGGACGTGGTTGCCGTGCTTAAACGAGTGGCTGAGCGGGGAACGAGCTATGGCGCGCCGACCGAAGTGGAAACAGTCTTAGCTGAAGAAGTTCTCAAGGCGTATCCCTCCATGGAGATGATCCGCATGGTCAACTCCGGTACGGAAGCGACGATGAGTGCTTTGCGTTTAGCGCGCGGTGTCACCGGCCGGACAAAAATTGTTAAGTTTGAGGGTTGTTACCATGGGCACGCAGACCAACTCCTGATAAAGGCGGGGAGCGGAGCGCTGACCTTTGGTGTTCCAACGTCCCCGGGTGTGCCGAGTCAAGTCGCGGCTGCCACTATTTCCGCATGTTTTAATGATTTGGCAGGGTTAAGAGAAATTTTTCAGCGCGCAGGGGAAGAGATCGCCTGTGTGATTCTCGAACCTGTTGCGGGAAATATGGGTGTGGTCTTACCCGAGGATGGGTTCTTACAAGGGGTTCGCCGTTTAACGGAGGAGTATGGGGCCTTACTGATCTTTGACGAAGTGATGACCGGTTTTAGGGTTAGTTATGGCGGGGCCCAGGCCTATTATGGAATTGATCCGGATTTGACTTGCTTGGGTAAAGTAATTGGCGGGGGACTTCCAGTTGGGGCGTACGGCGGAAAACGCCGTTTTATGGAACAAATTGCTCCGAGTGGTCCTATTTATCAGGCGGGAACCCTTTCCGGTAATCCGTTGGCGATGAACGCCGGATTAACCACCTTAAAATTGTTGCAACAACCCGGAACGTATGAGGCTTTAACAAGTAAGACGGCCCAGTTGGCGGAAGGCTTAAAGCAGCTTGCTGTAGAAGCTGGACTGCCTATTTGGGTTAATGCTATCGGGGCGATGTTTTCCGCATTTTTTACTGACGTTCCGGTTAAGGATTATGCCGGCGCCTGCACGTCGGATGGGGAACGGTTTGCCAAGTATTATCGGGGAATGTTAGAACGGGGCATGTATTTCGCTCCCAGTCAATATGAAGCGGTTTTTTTATCAACGGCACATACGGAAGCAGATATTGATCAAGCCTTGGAACAGGCTCAAACAGTCCTGAGAACCCTTTAGAATTTGTCTTGCACACCGCTGATAAATACATTATTTGACATTCGATAAGATGTGATATATTATACTCGTAATATACTATAATATGAGTATAAGGTTGTGTTAGCTGTGTTTGTGGGAAGAGAACGTGAGCTTTGTAAGTTAGAAAGAATGTACAATAGTGGTAACTTTGAGTGTGTGATTATTTATGGTCGCCGAAGAGTGGGTAAAACTACCTTAATAAACGAATTCTGCAAAAACAAAAAAAACATCTTTTATGTTGGAATCGAATCAAATGCCACAGCAAATTTAGAGGGTTTTTCTCGAGCTATTTTTTCCTATATGATGCCAGAAACGACAGCTTATCCTGTATTTCAGAGTTTTGAAGAAGCTTTTCAGTATTTAAGTACCATGATCAACGATGAAAGACTCATTCTGGTTATTGATGAATATCCCTATATCGCCGCGGCGGATAAGGCAATATCGTCCTTGCTTCAGAAATACATCGACCATAATTATAAAGACACAAAGTTGTTTATTATTCTTTGTGGATCATCCATGAGCTTTATGGAGTATCAGGTCTTAGGCTATCAAAGTCCGCTCTATGGCAGAAGGACAGGGCAGTTAAAAATTTTACCATTCACCTATTACGAAACGGCTAAATTCAATCCAACCTATAACTGTGAGGAAAATGCATTGGTGTATGGCATAACGGGTGGTGTTCCGCTTTACATTGAGAAAATCAATTCAAAGATGAGCATAGAGCAAAATATCAAGGAAAACTTCCTTGATAAAAATGCATTTCTTTTTGAGGAACCATCAAATTTATTGAAGCAAGAATTACGCGAGCCGCAAACCTATAATGCCATTATTACGGCCATTGCCAACGGTGCTTCAAGGTTAAACGAAATTGCCACCAAAACCGGACTTGAAACAGGACTGTGTTCAAAGTATATCTCAGTGTTAATCAGCTTAGGCATCCTGAAGAAAGATAGTCCAATTAATGAAAAAAGCACTAAGAAAGGCCTTTATTTGATTGAGGATAAGATGTTTAATTTTTGGTATAGGTTTGTTCCCGGAAATGTAGCAAGTATCACATCAGGAAGAATGGAAAGTACTTTTAAGAAAGGGGTGGAACCTTACCTTTCGGGATATATGGGAAAAGTATTCGAAGATATGTGTAGGGATTACATGTTATTGCGATGTGAGAATTTGCCGATAGATATAGGAAATATTGGTCAGTGGTGGGGAAATGATCCGGCAGAAAAGAGACAGGTGCAAATAGATATTGTAATTACGGCTCCTGATGGTAAAAGTGCCGTATTTGGAGAATGTAAGTATAAGAATGAGTTGATGGAGATTGAAGTTCTTGATGAACTGATCTATGAATCAAAGCTATTGAGCGGTATTAACAATAGGTTCTACTATCTGTTCTCGAAGACTGGCTTCACGGAAAGGCTTAAAGCCAAAGCAATAGAAAACGGAGCGAAGTTGGTTACGCTTGATGATTTATATGTTTGAGAACCAAGCATTGGGAATGGCCAAAAAAAATATCACAAATTGCCCTTTAAGAAAAGGTTCTCCCAGTACTCACCATGATGGTTAAGTTGGAATATTATGGGATGTAAGGATTGGGCTGGGAGGGGACTCGGTTTGGAAGCAGAGGAACGGGTGAGCTTAATTGAGCGTTTGGAACAATTGAGGAATTCCAAAGTATTAGTTTATTTTTCTTATACACCTCTTGACGACACTATCTTGGTCCCTCTCTACAAGGAATTGAAGGAAATAGGTCACACTAAAAAAATTGATCTGGTTTTGCACAGCTATGGGGGAACGGTGGATACACCTTATAAAGTTGTGATGCTGATCCGTGAGTTTTGCGAAGAGTTCGCCGTTATTGTTCCGTTTGTTGCCAAATCTGCGGCTTCAATGCTTGTCCTCGGTGCAGATGAAGTTGTCATGGGACCGATCTCCGAACTTGGCCCTATTGATCCTCTGGTCAAGCATCCAGTCTATAAAGACATCCTGGTACCTGTTCAAGCGGTATGGCATTGTTTAGATTACTTGCAACGGTCTATTATCAATAGTTCAGATCCCGAAGTTACATCCTTTATGGTAACTCCTCTACTCGGCAAGCTTGATCCGTGGCTTATCGGGGACTACGAAAAGACCATAAAGGCATCTCAGCAATATGCAGAAACGTTATTATCGCGCTACATGTTAAAAAATAACCCGGAACGGGTACCGAACGTAACACAGGTCTTAACTGAGGGGTACTTTTCACATGGGTACCCGATTGGGCGTCGGGAGGCAAAAGACTTAGGGCTTATAGTAACTGAAGCGCATGGAGAATTATGGGATGTAATCTGGAAATTATATCTTGTTTACGAAGAACTCTTCAAGAAAAAGCAAGAGGAAGCAAGTGATAAAACTTCTGAGGTTTACTGGAGTCACTCTAATAAGCTTGCTTCCAAGCAGTCTATTTAAGTTTCCAATAAAAATATATTGCGTGTTGTCCCATAATACGGTAGGATAAGTCTGTGCATGTTTTACTATCTATAAATACATTAGCTTATAAAATTAGGTAGTTATAATAATGGAGGTGGACAATCATGCTAACAACGTTTGGATTTATTACACCTTTGACAGCAGGTATAGTTCTTGTCGTTGCTTTGGTTATTTTTGGACCAGGCAAGTTGCCCGAATTAGGAAAATCATTGGGTAAAGGGATAAAAGAATTCAAATCTGCTACTGAAGGAGAAGAAAAAAAGGAAGAAGTCAAGGTTGAAAAAGTAGAAAAATAATGATCAAAATGAAAAATACGGGGCCAAATGGCTCCGTATTTTTTCGGTTGGTTTAATATAAAAATGGTCCTTAATTATACCTGTAACGGATTAAATTTGTCCTTGGCTTTTTGAACTTCCTGAGCCTCGGCATCACTAACCGGATACCATCCCTTGGAGTTCATAATATTGAAAAGGTTTTCATGAATACTATGTTCTTCGCCGAGAATAGTTTTCAGGTTCTGTCTTAAATTAGAACAAGTCGATTCGGTAATGAACGTATTCACTGCGGAAGTAACATGTTTTTCGCTTGCCAGTAAATCAGTTACAATTTCCTGTTCAGACATTATATTTTGCGTATTCAATCTTCATCCCGTCCTTTCTTTATTTATTGATGTGAATTTAAATAATTAAGTAAGGTATCATAATGCTTACGATGCAGCTTTGAAATTGAGGAAAGTTCGGAACTGATTTTTTGGTCTTGGATCGATTGCGCTGCTTGAGCAAACTTGTGGACCAGCAAAGCTTCCGACCCGAGTTGGTCATTCAAAATGGCCAAATTCCTGGCAGTTAATTCAGATTTGGATGGGTTCATGATAATTCTCCTTTCGGTTATATTTAACACATATATAGAATGTACAGAACACGGAGAAATATGTATGTCGGATGTTCAATTATCTAAAATAATCTTACCGTGAGTGAGATTTGAAGTAAGTAATATAATGGGTTGAAGCGAAGTGGTAATTGGCAACACTATTTTATAAGAATAAAACACCTTTGTTATTATGAAGGAGAAACAGTTAATGAATACATCGGTTGTGAACCCAATAAATCGCGTCAGACTAATTTATCAGTTTGTAGCCATTATTTTTCCAATCGTAAAACAAGAATTAAATGGCTGGCAGAAGATAGCTGCGCTATCTTCTGATTCCCGTCTGCGCCAGCAAGCCGCTGAGAGTATTCGAACAAA
>JBAQLX010000652.1:0-2515 GCA_049302315.1 Desulfosporosinus sp. | reverse complement strand
CAACTGCACGTGCTCAGTCGGTAATAATATTTGAACTTCTTGATCAATGTCGGGATGTTGTTATTAATAGCAAGCCTGGCGCTAATGTTATCCGGTATCTGCTCCACAAGATGAATAATAGAGTTATAAAGTGGCAGTTATGTAAAAAACAGTGCGGCGGGCTATCCAATCTTTATCTAGACTACGGCTGCATGCCGTTTGATCAAATGCCTTATTGTACTTCTCTACGACAGCATAATCCCCGAATTTACGATCTGTTTGAATCTATATCAATAGATGGACGCGAGCATGAGCTTTTTGCGAGATTTATCAAGAATAATACAGAAATTGAAGGACAGCTTTTTACTTCTAAAAAGGATATTGAGAGCTTTGATGATATTGATGGTCTAATTAGAAAATATAATAACTCACTCTATTATAAACACATTGACCGAAAACTCGAAGTCTATAAGGAACATATTTACATAAAGGGGTACGCCGATGATAGCACTGCGATAATTATGAAACTGCAAGAGCTTGCTTCTTCCGGAGTGTCTCAGTATACCAACTCCGTTGATTCTTGGATAACACGGGAGTCTTATAAAATTGATGACGAAAGTAAAAAAGAGGCGCTGCGCCAGATGTTCTCCAATTCACATGTTGCTCTAATATATGGATCAGCCGGTACTGGTAAATCAACATTAATTAATCATATCTCAAATTTCTGGGCGGATAAGAAAAAGGTATATCTGGCAAATACACATCCTGCCGTAGATAATATGAGAAGAAAAGTTTCTGCTGGAAACAGTATTTATAGCACGATAGCAAGGTTCCTGTCTAATAGGAACAACGATACGGACTGTGACATCCTTTTTATTGATGAGTGCAGCACAGTAAGTAATGCTGATATGCGAAAAGTATTAAAAAAGGCAGATTTTAAGTTGCTTGTTCTAGTCGGCGACACCTATCAGATTGAATCGATCTACTTTGGAAATTGGTTCAGTATTGCTCAGAAATTCGTGCCAATAACCTCTATTTTTGATTTGAAACATCCCTATCGGACTACAAATAAAGAGCTTCTTACGGTGTGGGACCGCGTCCGCAATGTTGATGATTCGATTCTGGAACCACTTGTAAAGAATGAATTTACAACTAAACTTGACGAATCAATATTCGAGCATACTGAGGATGATGAGATTATTCTTTGCCTTAACTATGATGGGCTATATGGTATCAATAATATTAATCGATTTCTTCAGAACAGCAATCCGAATAATGGCGTTCATTGGAGTATCAATATTTATAAAATTGGCGATCCGATATTGTTCAATGAGTCAAATATATTTTCGCCACTCATCCACAATAACTCCAAGGGGAGGATTGTTTGTATCCGCCCCGAGGACCAGCAGATATGGTTTGATATCGAACTTGATGAGTCAATTAATGAAATCGATGCATGTGGGTACGATTTTGAGCTTATAGGTGAATCTGACGCGGGGAATTCTATTATTTCTTTTAGTGTTAACAAGTATCGAAGTACGGATGAGGATGACGACGATAATGATTCGACCGTAGTTCCATTTCAGGTTGCTTACGCCGTTTCAATTCATAAAGCACAAGGCTTGGAATATGACTCAGTGAAAATAGTTATTACAAATGAGACCGAGGAACGTATTACGCATAATATCTTCTATACTGCAATTACCCGCACAAAAAAAAAGCTGAAAATATATTGGAGTCCCGAGACCGAAAATACTATCCTCGAACGTTTGAAAGTGAAGAATTCAAATAATGATGCTTATTTATTAGCACAGCTTTCATCGCTAACAATGGCGTAATCATATACAGCTTAGAAAACAATACCCAAGGAGGGGACACCCGTGTCTATATTTGAAGATTTTGATGAAATCATGGAGCATGCCCACTTTTGGAATTGGGTACCGGACTGGAATGTTGCAAAAGAAGTATATAGAAGAGTCCCAGATTCTTATTCCGTACTAACTCCTTTCGCATATACATATTTGGAAGAAATGATTCGAACAACTACATCTGATTATGGATTACCTTTGTTTGATCGTAATGAACAGCCTGTAAAAGCAAGAGTTGGAATGAACCTTATTAAGCTTGCAATAGAAGAAAATCAAGACGATCCAGAGTATATAAAGCTTCTCGAAAGTGCAAAAAAGCACTTTAAATATACGCATGCTTGCAATGATGAAAATGGCCGAAATAGAGTTATGCATGGCCATGTCCATCCTCGCTTTTGGAGTGAAGAATCTTTTGAGCAACTAATTCACGAAATAGCAGAGCTTTCAAAATTCTCAAAGTTTTAATACTGTGAATTACCCACTATGTTTACGTTATGCAAACGCATCTGGATCGTCCACATCGTCATTCTTGAGAATG
The DNA here is from genome assembly GCA_049302315.1 of Desulfosporosinus sp. GTDB lineage: Bacteria > Bacillota > Desulfitobacteriia > Desulfitobacteriales > Desulfitobacteriaceae > Desulfosporosinus. Next base: position 130 of record JBAQLX010000652.1, on the reverse strand, counting down.
CTCTTCCATAGCGCTGTAACGCTTGGGTTTGAACCAAAGAGTATTACTTCCGAGCTGATTCTGAAAATCGTATATCAATCAAGGCATTGAAATCAATGATATTTTAAAAGACAACAAATCATTTCTGATC
>JBAQLX010000651.1:0-7167 GCA_049302315.1 Desulfosporosinus sp. | reverse complement strand
AGTTTTTGACTTTTATCGTTCTTTTCGACGTTGGCAAGGCTGGGGACAGGTTTTGACCTTTCTAGGCGATGTATTCTTTTCACTTGTGGCACTGTTTATTCTTTTCCACTTTTTTAAAAGAGCAAATGCGCTGGCCTTTCGTTTTTATATTATTTGGGGTAGCTTGCTGGGGTTGGTCCTATATTTAAGATTATTGAGCCGCTTTTCCGTACGCTTCTATTTTGGACTCTATAGGGTTATAAACTACCTTGCAGGACTTATCTATAGGGGTATCAAGATTCCAATAAGGGGGTTCGTTCTTATCATGCGGCCGCCCTATGCGATATTGGAATGGTTTAGCATGCTTCTCTATCGAATCGGAGAGTTTTCCCTCCTGGAACTAACCATACATATCAAAAAGAGGCTGAAGGGGTGGTGGAACAGTCTCATACCACCTAGGGTTAATAGGTGAATTTTAACAGAGGGATTGATTACCTGAGAGGGAATGGCTATAATGGAGTTATGTTGGTTAATTGTCCATGGTTTGTAAATATTGTGTAAGTGATTTGTCCACATATTATCCACACTTGTGTATTACTTTTCAGCAAGGGTGTGCCACAGTGCAAATAGAAATTCGGGGTTTGGAAAAACTAAGTTTTCGGGAACGTCAAGCAGTGATCCTCAAAGAAAGTGGAAAATCTTTTGAAAACATCGCCAAACAACTCCATCTTAGTCAAAGTTCTGTGGCAACTTTATTAACCCGTGCAAGAAGTAAAGGGTATGAGATTGTTTGTATTATTCCGGGCGGGGAGCTTGGTTTAGGGGGAGGGGAACTGGATGAAGAGGGCTCGTCAGAAGATTAAAACTCGAAATCGGTCGGGGGTTCGACTTCGTTGCGGTACTATTTTTGTTCTATGCTTTATGGTCGCTGTAGTCGGAAGCTCCTCATGGCAAATATGGAAACTTCGTTCTCAGGTAGAAGGACAATTAGCTCATTTGAATCAGGAAAAGATAACATTGCTTCAACAGGAACAGCTTCTTAATGATGAAATTGCACAATTAAACACCCCAAGTTACATCGAAAAATTAGCCCGAGAGCAGTTAGGACTTGTAAAACGAGGTGAAATTCTCATTTCTCCCAAGAATTAGTACCCACATTGGTCTCTTAACCTTGACAGGCGTGAAATGTGCTGGATATAATATAGAGTAGATATAGATAGATCATCACAAGGAGGAGTTTACTTCGTATGGCCATTGACGTTGGCAGTATTGTTGAAGGAGTCGTTACTGGGATCACGAACTTCGGAGCATTTATTGAGTTGCCGGATAGAGTAACCGGTCTTGTACATATCTCGGAAGTTGCGGATGCCTATGTCAAGGACGTCCGAGATTATTTAAAGGAACAGGATCATGTTAAAGTAAAGGTCATCCATGTTGATGAAAAAGGAAAAATTGGACTCTCAATCAAACAAGCAAATCCCACGGTTCGTAATGTGGGTCGTGAACGCCGTCTTCTGCCAACTGTGTCCTTTGAGGATAAATTGGCTAAGTTTATTAAAGACAGTGATGAGCGTCAGACAGAATTTCGCCGTGCAACAGACTCAAAACGTGGAGGCAGAGGTTCAAGTAGATCTTAGGTTGTAACCGCCGGAAGGCGGTTTTTTATTACTGGTTCTTGGGGAGTAACCCCGCTGAGTAAGTTTATTTCATAAAATGCAGGTACATTTAAGAGAGCCATAGGGTTAATACTACAAAAAAAGAGATTAATTATGAACCGCGTCGAAAGTTGTTGCGCATCGGTGACTTTACTAGACAAGCTTTGCTTGCTATGTAGGCTATAATATTACCATAAAATGGGCAAGAGGTGATATTATGGCGGAATGGACAACGTTGAAATTAGATCAAGGCCTGCGTAGCAGGATTTCAATCGAAAGTGCGGTTTTTCCACTATTATTGGGAGGGTTGTTGGCGCGGGGCAGTATTTTGGGCTTGCATCCCTTCGGAGTTGCGTTCGGCGCGGCCTTGCTCATGAGAGGAGAGAGTGGGGCAATATTTGGCATTCTCGGTATTCTCATCGGTGTTATTTCACTGGGTGACGTATCCTTTACATTACAAGTTGTGGTGATGTTAGCAGTTTTGACGATGATTATGCCCGCTTTGCGCAATAAAAAGCACGAGGGGATATATTTGGTTGCCTTGACAGGTTTACTGGTAGCCCTTGTTTCTTCTCTGGCTATAAGCCTGGCAAAGCCCAATCTTTATGCGTTTTTCGCAGTCGGCCTTCATTGTGTACTTGCCGGAGGGTTTGCGATCATTTTTCGTTATGCAATGTGTCATCAGGAGGCTATATGGAGGGGCGAATTCCAGCGTGAACAAGGAATTGCCTGGCTTTTAATTCTTATCGGCGTGATTAGTGGTCTCCAAGGGGTACTGATTATGGGGATAAATCTCTCCGTGGTCTTGTTGAGCTTTTTTATTCTATTTGTTTCTGAGCGGTACGGAGCAGGGACTTCGGCAGGCGTTGGAGCAATACTGGGTTTTATGTCCCAATTAACCACTATAAATACCCAAAATTTAATGGATGCAGGGATCTACGGTTTAGCTGGTTTTTGTACGGGTGTATTTTGTCGGTTTGGCAAGTTAGGAACAGGAACGGCTTTCATTGCTGTTATGCTGATGCTAACGGTCTTTTTGAGACAAGAGGCAATCTATACGCAACTTATTTCCTCTACAGTTGGTTTATTTTTCTTTCTTCTATGGCCGGGAGCAACTCCCCAAAATAACTTTTCAAAACCTAAGGTGATTCCAGAGGTAGAAACCACTGTTTCCAAGGTAAAGGCACTGGCGGAAATCTTTGATCAGATTGCCCTGAGCTATCAAGCGGCTGAGGCAGAATCTTTTGAGATGCGCCCGGAAGTCCCTGAACTTATGAATGTATTGGTTGAACGTGTGTGTCATTCATGCCCGACCATGGATGCTTGTTGGAACCGAGAGTTTTATAAAACCTACCATATTTTCTTCGAGCTTTTTGGCTTGGTAGAGAATGATACAGATGTCAAATTACAGACTTTACCGATCGAATGGAAACGTCATTGCGGACGACTAAAGGAAATGTTATTGGGCGTGCAATTTGTTATTGAGCAAGAAAAGAGCCAGGAGATATGGCGGCGTCGTCTGCTCCTCAATCAAGAAGCTTTGTCACGTCAGTTTCTCAACGTTTCGCAGGTCATCGGAAATCTTGCCAAAGAACTTCATTCACAGCATAACTGGGAAGTAGTAAAACCATCAAATTTAGCTCGCCGCCGCCGCCACTTTCTTGATGTGGGTGTAACTACATTTACGAAAACTGGAAACGGAATGAGTGGGGATAACTATGCTTCTATAGCATTCTCGACAACTCAGCATGCCTTTATTTTAAGTGATGGAATGGGTGTTGGGGAAAATGCTTCCAAGATGAGCGCTACTGCGTTGACTCTCCTTGAACAACTTCTTACGACAGGGTTTGAACCGGAAGGAGCGGTTCAAGCATTAAACTCCATTCTGGTATTGCGTTCCCCGGAAGAAAGTTTTGTAACAATTGATATGGCAATTTTAGATTTGGAATCTGCTAATCTAAAATTAGTAAAAGTGGGAGCGTCCGCCTCCTATCTAATCGGCGATGATGGAGTGAAATCTTTTGCATCGTCAAGTCTTCCGGCTGGCATCCTAAACCAGATTGATATACCTGTAATTGAGGCGGAGATGCAGAGCGGGGAAACGCTGATTTTATTGACGGATGGGGTACAAGACGTTCTAAAAGATGGGACGGATTGGATTCGGGATTTTTTGGAGAAAACTACTATAGATAAATCTCAGGACATCGCTGACCTTATTGGGCAGGAAGCTCGCCGTTTGAGCGGGGGAGCTTTAGATGATGATGGAATTATATTGGCTGTACGAAAGAACTATTGGAACGAGTAGTACTAGTGCCATACCAGGTACTTAAATTATGCTGCAAGCAGGAAAATGGAAATATTCGTCGAATTATACTATAGAGAAAGAGCATAAATCGGAGTAAGGGAGTGGATTTAATGGCTTGGGATGCTACTGTACTTAAGGATTGACTGATTGCCGAAGAGGCCGAAAAAAACATGCCCACGATTGATGAATTGATGGAAAGACTCTCACTCGAGAAAGATGAACTGATTCCTTACAGAAGAACACCAAAAGTGGACTTTTTGAAAATAATGGGTCGCCTCAAGGATAAATCAGATGGCAAATATATTGAAGTTACTGCTATTACACCGACACCATTAGGGGAAGGAAAAACAACCACGACCATCGGCCTGATTGAAGGACTTGCCAAGAGAGGCTTGAATTCCGGCGGGGCAATACGACAACCTTCCGGTGGTCCGACTATGAATATCAAGGGTACTGCTGCAGGTGGCGGAAATGCTCTATTAATACCAATGACCGAGTTTTCCTTAGGACTGACCGGGGATATCAATGATATTATGAATGCCCACAACCTTTGTATGGTTGCCCTTAACGCCAGGATGCAGCATGAGGCTAACTATACGGATGAAGAGTTAGGCAAACGGGGTTTGACACGTTTAGACATTGACCCGGAGAAGGTAGAAATGGGCTGGGTTCTTGATTTCGCAGCTCAAGGCTTGAGGAATATCATAATTGGTATTGGTGGTAAAAAAGACGGTTTCCAAATGCAATCAAAATTTGGTATTGCCCCCGGTTCAGAGTTAATGGCTATTTTAGCAATTGCCAAAGATCTTCCCGACATAAGAGAGCGGATGGGGAAGATTATTGTTGCTTATAGTAAAACAGGCAAGCCGGTTACTACCAAAGACTTGGAAGTAGACGGAGCGATGACTGCCTGGATGCGAAACACGATTAACCCGACGATTTGTTATACGGCTGAAGGTCAGCCAATTATGGTTCATGCCGGTCCATTTGCCAATATTGCGATTGGTCAATCATCAGTTATCGCTGACCGGCTTGGCCTGAAGATGTTTGATTATCATGTTACTGAAAGTGGATTTGCGGCGGATATCGGTTTTGAAAAGTTTTGGAACGTTAAAGTTCGTCTGGGCGAACTTAAACCCAATGTTTCTGTTCTGGTGGCCACAATCCGGGCCTTGAAAATGCATGGAGGCGGACCGGCTGTGGCAACTGAGCATCCGTTACCCGATGTGTACGTCGAAGAGAACCTTGAACTCGTGGAAAAAGGGTGTGCTAACCTGCTTCACCATCTTGAAGTTGTTAAGAAATCAGGGATAATACCTGTTGTATGTATTAATGGCTTTTACACTGATACCGAAGCAGAAATTAACTTGGTTAAGAAAATTGTTAACGCGGCGGGAGCCCGTTGTGCCCACTCTACTCATTGGCTTCAAGGCGGAGACGGCGCTTTGGAATTAGCGGATGCCGTTATTGATGCTTGTAACGAACCTGTAGATTTCAAATTCCTCTATCCGTTGGAGATGCCTCTCCGGCAAAGGGTTGAACTCATTGCTCAAGAGGTTTATGGGGCTGACGGCGTAGATTGGTCTCCGGACGCCGAAGCGAAAGCTAAGCGCTTTGACGGAGATCCGAATTATGCAGATTTCTCCACAATGATGGTCAAAACCCATCTGAGCTTATCTCATGATCCTGCGTTAAAAGGAGTACCGAAGGGCTGGAGATTACCAATTCGTGACATCTTGGTTTATGGCGGAGCCAAATTCCTTTGCCCCATGGCCGGGACAATCACTTTAATGCCTGGTACAGGTTCTGATCCTGCTTATAGAAGAATTGACGTTGATACCAAAACCGGTAAAGTTAGTGGCTTGTTTTAGAGATAGTTATTAGGGGATTTATGAATTATCCTGCTGTGATTATTAGACGAAAGAGAAATGCCCTGAGTACTCAGGGCATTTCTCTTTCTCAGATGCAAAGATTATGGTAATTTTCTGAGTTTTAGTAGGGGCAATTCATGAATCCAGGGTAAAAAGTTTAAATTCAGATAGGTATTTATCCAATCGTAAGACTCCCACTTCTACAAGTGGGAGAGGTACACCTTATTCTGCTTCGGTGGGGGTAGACTCCCCCACCGAAGACTCGATGTTCAACTTTAGTTGAACGAGTTCACTACTTAATTTTTCGGGGGAGTTTCAGTTTCGTTAAGTATGCCGTTGTGTTTAAGTGGAGAGAATGGTAAGGTTGTAAATGTTAGCGACAGTTCCTTTGCGTTTTGTTCGGAAAGGGGTCCAAGGGAATGTACGAAAAACTGCGCATACGCGTATTACCTCAAATGATTCCCCCAAACGCTAAAGTCATGGTCGCAGTATCTGGAGGACCGGACTCAATGGCTTTAAGTCATATTCTTTGGCGATATGTTCGAGAAGAACAGTCAAGGGGGGGTTCCTGAGTATTAACCCATGTTCATCACGGGGTTCGGAAAGAGTCAGATAATGAAGTTTATTTGGTTCAGAAAATGGCAGCTAAGTGGAAGATCCCTTGCATCGTTCATCGTTTCGATGCCAAGGGATATGCCAAAACTATAGGCCAATCTTTTCAAGAGGCGGCCAGAGAATGGCGTTATGCTCGTTGGAAAGAGGATATGCGCAAGGAGGAATGCACCCTTCTTGCAACAGCCCACCATCTTGGTGACCAAGCTGAGACGATTCTTTATAGATTACTTAGAGGGAGTGGGACGGCAGGATTGGCTGGAATATATCCGACCAAGGGCTCGGTCATTCGCCCCCTGCTGACGTTTAGGAAAGCGGATATTTTGAATTACTGTGCGCGAGAAGCTTTGCCATATGCACTCGATCGTTCAAATGAAGAGTCAGTATATGACCGTAACCGGATCCGCATAGAGTTATTACCTGAATTGGAAAAGGATTACAATCCTCGAATTCAAGAGGCGCTAGGTCGTACAGGAGAACTACTGCGCTGGGATGAAGAATATTTGGCGCAGCAAGTAGAGGCGGTATGGAAACATTACCACATAAATAATAGTAATGACCCTGTCGGGACGATCGGCTTAAGTCGCGATATCTTTACTGAGCCTGCAGCGATTCTTTCCCGCCTGTTGCGTAGAGCGGCAATGCTGATCACTGGGGAACCCAGAGGGTTAGGGTTTACCTATGTTGCGAAAATCATGGGTTCTGAGGGAAAGCCGGGTTGGATGCAGGATTTGCCAGGCCTGAC
>JBAQLX010000650.1:0-4942 GCA_049302315.1 Desulfosporosinus sp. | reverse complement strand
CGGTGCAACTCCTCATTTTGATCTGATCAGTAATGAAGTTATTAAAGGAATCGCCCACGTGGGCTTACAAACTGGGGTTCCCATCATTTTTGGGGTCTTAACTACCGATAGTATTGAACAAGCGATTGAACGGGCTGGAACAAAGGCTGGAAATAAAGGCTTTGACGCTGCCATGACTGCCATCGAAACCGCAAACTTGCTTAAAGCATTCTAAATGACTAAATTGTACGTAACTCATTAAACATTAGTAATATATGGATAATAGTCCACAAAAAAAAGCTTGTCAAAAGGCATAATCTTTTATAAACTCATAATGTCCATTTCTTGATAGGAGTTGAGTGCCATGACTCCCAACATAAGTGCCCTAGACAATGAAAGAGCTCTGCTGGAAGCAGCACGCTCAGGTAATGAAGAGGCATTAAACCTGATTATTAAACACTATGAACCTGAAGTTCGCATGATCGCTTGCAAATATTTTTTACCAAGGACAGATTATGATGACCTGATCCAGGAAGGGCGCATTGCAATTTATAGAGCCATATTGTCTTATGACACAAACTTGGACATTCCCTTCCTTCATTTTTTAAGGATGGTCATTAAACGCAAACTCATTGATAGTCTGCGAAAGTATACTCGCCAAAAACACATTAACTTAAATGAAGCTTATTCCCTAAACAATGTGATTTCGGAATCAGAAGAAACAAGTTTTATCTCCCTCTTAACAAACGCCGAGGATCCAGCTACAATGGTCATCGCCAATGACGAAGCTCGTTCCATGATTCACTGCTTAAATCTGGGTTTATCCAATCTTGAGCGTCAGGTTTTTGAACATTATTTCATACAGGGATTCAAACAACGTGAAGTTTCTGAACGTCTCGGACTACCTCCAAAGTCTTTAGACAACGCGATCCAACGGATTAAACGGAAAACTTTACAGTATCGATTACGCCAACTGGCAGTCTAAACTCGAGGTTCGAGATTCGAGATTCGAAGTGCGAGATTCGAAGTGCGAGATTCGAAGTGCGAGATTTAAATCCCGTCGATCATTTGTTCCAAGTTGAGTTTAGCTAAACTCTATTTGCCGCGAGTTGCCTAGATACGCAGACTCAAGGAGGTTTCCTATGCATTCGTTTTCTGCATTCGTTTTTTCCTGGCGAATGCGCCTGTTAGGATTTAAAAATCATAAATTTGCTGCTATTTTTAGCATTGTACTTATTGTAGCGATCTTGGTTTGGGGGCCATCAGTCTATAAAGAGAGTTGGCTTGATCCTTTCAGTACACTTAATGTCCCCAATCGAGAACTTCATCCTCGGGCGATCAACAAGCTTGGAATGATTAATTCCGATGATCCGTTTCATCCTTTATCCTACACAAACAAAGGAACAATCCTGGAATTAATGCGCAACTTACAACATGCAACTCCCCTTTCATCATCAGAACAAGCCTTACTCGCCTTGGAGAATCAAAAGGTAAAGTATTTTACATTACATCGGGAATCCTCTAGCTACCATGCAGAGGAAGATTATGCTTTGCAATACTATCCGGAGGAGGGAATTGTTCGTTTTGGTCAACAATTCTTTCGAATAAATGAGGCTTCAATCAATAACTTAACCCAAATCACAAGCGGAATGACCTCAGGATGGTGGAAATAAAGAACCAGGAACAATTTGTTCCTGGTTCTTTTTTTAGGTCATTTTATACTAGTTAGGTCATTTTATACTAGTCAGAAAGTAGAAATGCGCCTGGATTTAGGCTATCCCCCCGCTTTGGTTAATCAACTTGCTGACCTTACTATGGGCATTTGTACATTCGTTAGCTAAGTTTAAGTACATTTTTCTCAGATCACCATGATGAGCGCGTGTGGCTAGGGTCATGAATCCCATTGCTGCACTGGTTACGTCTTTTTCATAATCATAGAGCATATCCAAGTCTGTAAATTGGCGCATTTCTGAAGTCCCCTTTCTATTGTAATTCGGCCATTCCTTTGTTGAAATACCCCAATACTTCTTCCAACCCTTGGGCTTGTTCTTTAAAAAATCCTTTTACAGTAGGGTCTTTTGCCATTTCAGTGTACATTTGACATTTTTTCATGGCGGTTTGGTTTTCAATAATACTTCGGGTTAACATGCCTTGGTCCAGGATTTTCTTCATTTCCATATCATTTAGTTGCATCATAAATCCCTCCTTTTTAAGAAACTTATTCTAATAACAGTTTTAGGATTTGTAAAAAGACCGTAAATTATTCACGGTCTTGAAAATTATATCCAATAAATCGCAATTACTAGGTCTAAAAATCACAGTTACTAGGTCTAATGGTACTTCACGAGAGGATCAAAAAATGATAAATTATTATTATTGGGGAATGTAGGAAGAGGAGGTTTAAAAATTGGAAACACCAGACTTCAAGCGAGTTTTTCGTGGCTATGATCCAGAGACTGTCGACCAAGCATGGGCAGAAACGGACCGTCAGTTATCTGAAGCCAATGCCGCTCACAAAGAGCTGCGCTTACAAATAAACAGCTTAAGGGAACAAAACTCGGAATGGGGAAACCGCCTCAAGCACTATGAGCAAATAGAAAAGGACCTCCGGGATGCCCTTCTGAGTGCTCAACGTGTCGCTAACCAAGTAAAAGACGAGGCTACAAAACAAGCAGAAGAGCTTATGCAATCTGCTCGTAGTGAAAGTGAAACGTTGCTTAGTGAAGCAACGCGTATTTCAGAATCAATGAGAATCGAAGTAGAAACTAAGCTCATCGAAAAGCAAATGGAAATCCTCCAAATCGAAGAGCAAATTAAAGAATTAGCTGCGCAAAAAACTGAACTTCAAACTCAAGTAGATCAAGCCATCCGTTATTTAGAAATGGCCAAGGAATTGTTTATATCTGATATTCTTTCCAGCGCAGATCAACAAGGTTAACTGTCGCCTCGTCGGGAAGTACTTCACTAGGATAACTAGGTTTCATCCGGGCATCGATCAGGATTGGGTCATGATATACCAGACGGTGCTTAAATATCTCTGTCACGGCATAGATATCATGAGCGGGGTCAAAGCGGGTAAAAACTTGCCAGAGGAAACCGGTTGGGTCTAAAGCAAGGGTAAGGTCATCGACTAAAATCATCAGGGGCCAATCCTTGAACAGTTCGGCCTGGAGATGAGGTAACATGTCATTTGCGAGCTCCGGTGAATTGTTGAACGAGGGAGCTTCTAACAATAAACACCCCGCACAGAAAGGTTTTATTCCTTTTATTCCGAGAAGGGTTCTCATTTCTATATGACGGGGGAGGTCTCGTTTGGGGGATCCTAACCCAAACATGATGGCCTTGCTGCCATGATTAAGCTGCCGACCGGTATAGTCGAGGGTATCCATGGATGTGTCAGGGAGGATTAGAAGATCTGATTCTGGTTCAAAACGAGCAAGAACAGTCTCCAAGAGGGTCTTAAAGTCTATTAAGTCGAGCTGGACATCGGTCAGGATTAAGAATTTCGTCAATGAAAGCTGCCCTTCGCCAAGGATTCGAAAGGCGTGGGCCAGAGCTTCACGGTGATAACTCTCCCGTACGATGGCCGCTGCCAGAGCATGAAAGCCGGTTTCGGCGTACGTCCAAAGTGCTTTAACTCCAGGCATGACTACCGGAAACATCGGGGACAACAAGGACTGCAAATATTCCCCAATATAATAATCTTCCTGACGAGGTTTCCCTACAACCGTAGCGGGGTAGATCGCATCCCGACGATGGTAAATTGTATGTACGTCAAAGACCGGGAAATCATGCGTTAGGGAATAATAGCCGTAATGATCTCCAAAGGGTCCTTCCTGCTTACGGACATGAGCGGGCACCTTTCCACAGATGGCAAACTCTGCTTCGGCGATCAGGGCATGGGGATGGGTAGGAACCTTAACTTGAGAAAGTTTTTCCCCCATTAAAAAAGAGGTAAAGATAAGCTCCGGCAGCATTTCCGGGAGAGGAGCAATAGCGGAAAGAATTAGAGCCGGCGGACCCCCTAAGATAAGAGTCGTGGGAAGAGACTGTCCCAATCGTTCTGCTTCATAATAGTGAAATCCCCCACCCTTATGAATCTGCCAGTGAATACCGGTCTGGTTTGAACCATAAATTTGTATGCGGTACATTCCAAGATTATGTTCTCCGGTAACGGGGTGTTCAGTATAGACTAAGGGCAAGGTAACAAAGGGACTGCCGTCTTCCGGCCAACTTGTGAGTACCGGAAGCCGAGTTAAATCCGCAGAGCGTTCCTGGATCTCAAGGACTGGGGCGTGCTTTTGATTAACGGTGCGCAACCCACTCTTAGTCAGGGATAGCAGCCAATCCTTTTCCCGCCATAGTACGGAAGGTTTTGGCGGAAGCAAACGCTGCAAGGCCGAAACGGCACGCTCTATTGTTTCCTCCGGCTTAGGTCCGATGGCGAGGTCAATCCGCCGACGTGTTCCAAACAAATTAGTGACGACAGGAAAATCGCTTCCCTTAACTCGCTTGAACAACAGGGCAGGACCTTCATCCTTGATGACTCGGCGATGAATTTCGGCCAACTCCAGATACGGGTCAACTTCTGCCTCAATCTCGACAATTTGCTTCTCCCGTCGGAGAGTTTCTATAAACTGACGTAAGTTAGCGTGCATAGTTTCACCTCAGAATTTCAATGCTCTTGACTCCCGACATTACTATGTTAGTTCATGTTCTTAAATAAAGCTAGGGCACTCGAAGTCAGCGTATCGCAATGACAAATAATTTTGCTCAATTCCTCCGGACAAAGGTTATCGGAGTGAATTCCAGCTGTTATGGCCACAGGCAACCGAAGTTCACGGGCTAACATTTTCGCAACCGTTCTGGCCACGTCAACATCTTTATGCCCCGGAACCGGCGTAATGTAGACATCTGAGCTCCACCCCCCGCCGCTAAGGCTTGGGCGGGGAAGGGCCAGAAC
>JBAQLX010000649.1:0-5817 GCA_049302315.1 Desulfosporosinus sp. | reverse complement strand
AATTAGCTGCCTTTTTCAATTAGAGGGACGCGAGACACGTCCTCAGCCATGCGATCATCGTGCCAAACTAGAGCTCAAATTTTCTGATGCAAGAGAGCGAGTGCTGTGTCACACTAGTCCCTCGTCGTAAGCACAGAGCACTGTCTCACACAAGTCCCCTCTTTTGAATAAAGTTGTTGCTGAAATCGGTGATAAATAATGTTCTTTCACCGTAATAATTAAGGTTTTTTCTTTACCATTTTCTGAAATATAATTAATTTCTTTATTATTCTTAATACTATTTAAGAATTTATCATTAATTTTACTTTCTGCCATAGTTTCTAAATCAATAATTGCAACTATTTTATTTTTTTTAATAAGAACATCACCACCAAGATGTATATACAATTAGCTTCCCTCCCTAATATGTCCTTTTTCCACAAAGTATAGTGCCCCTAAAGCAGGATAAGTTTCTGCACTTGTCATAGTTATTAAAGTTTGAATGCACGATGACTTAATAAAATTAATTAAGTAGTCTCTCCTAAAACGATCCAATTCAGACAACACGTCGTCAAGTAAAAGGAGGGGATATTCTCCTTTTTCCTGACGAATAAGCTCTAATTCAGCAAGTTTTATACTTAATACAATAGAACGTTGTTGTCCTTGCGAAGCATATAAACGTGCAGGTTTGTCGTTTAAAAGAATTTGTACATCATCACGATGTGGACCAAAAAGCACCATCTGGCGTTCAATTTCTTGTTCTAATTTATTGTTAAGTAACTGTGGAAATTCTGAGATAGCCTCATTAACATTTTTATTACCCAAAGCAATGTAATTAACTGTAATTGTTTCTTTTTGAGAAGTGAGGTTTCCATAGATATGATCTACTGCATTCTGTAAACGTTTCGTCAGCTCTACACGATTGCGAATAATCTTTTCACCATATTTAATAATTTGTTCATTCCAAAGTTGTAATTGTGAATATATAAGAGATTTGTCACCAAAGGATTTTAAAAGTGCGCTTTTTTGCTGAACCACTTTATTATACGCGTTGAGTAAACTGACATGTCCAGGACGCATTTGAGCAATATGTAAATCTAAAAATCTCCTTCTTTCCGAAGGACCTCCTTTAATCATCACAAGGTCATCAGGGGAAAAGAAAATTACATTAATTGTACCGACAAAATCGGACAAACGTTGACAGGGTATTTGATTAACTATTACCATTTTCTTTTTATCCCGGTAATGACTCTCCAAAGAAACTCTATGGTGAGCCATTGAAAAATCTCCATACAAATGGAACTCACTTTGTTCCCAACGCAAGAGTTCTTGTTCCCGTTGTACTCTATAAGACTTTCCTGTCAAGAGGTAATAAATTCCCTCTATAACATTAGTCTTTCCCTGACCATTATCTCCCATTAATATATTAGCGCCAGGCATAAATTTTATTGTCTCATCTTGATAATTACGAAAATTTTGTAGTCGTAAGTTATTAATCATCATAACTTTAAATTAAGACGTTCTAACCGGCAATACAAGATAGAGATAATTTGGATTATCTAATGGCCTCATTACTCCCGGACTAAATGGGCCTGAGAGTTCAAATATAATTTTCTCACTATCGATTACTTTCAAAGCATCTATAAGAAATTTTGTATTAAAGGCAATCATCACATTTTTTCCTTCCAACTCAATGTCTATTTGTTCCGATATCTTACCTAATTCGGACGTTTGATCAATTTTTAGTTCGTTTTCTTTAATATTTATTTTTATTATATTGGCGCCGCTGTTATCACGAGAAAGTAATGAGGCACGCTCGACAGCTTCCAGGAAACTTCGAACGGGTAGATTAACTTTCGTTTCACAAGTTTGGGGAATAACTTGTTTGTAAAGAGGAAACTGTCCTTCAATAAGACGGGAAACTAAATAAACCGAGCCAGATTGAAATACCACTTGATTATTACTGAAATTTATGGTTAAGACTTCATCTTCATCTCTAATTAAGCGACATATTTCTGATAATGTCTTTGCAGGAATAATACCGCTAAAATTTAATTTTTCAGGATTTGGTATTTCAGCAACGCTATAAGCCAAACGATGTGTATCGGTTGCTACTAAACGGATAGTTGAACCTTCAATTTGTAATAGAGTTCCAGTAAATACCGGACGATTTTCTTCAATAGCACAAGAAAATATGATCTGACGAATCATTTTTTTAAATAAAATAGTATTTAGTGTAAATGATAGTGGATCCAATAAATCTGGAAGCAAAGGGAATTCCTCAGGATCGTAGCCATTTAAAATAATTTCAGACTGATAATAACTAATAGTGATTGCTTTATCTCGTTCTTCTAAGATAATTGTTGTATCCGGTAATTTACGAACAACTTCCGAGAAAAGTTTTGCAGGTACAACCATTGTACCTTCTTCAATAACTTGGGCTGGCACTTCACAACGAATCCCCATTTCAAGATCAGTCGCCGCAAATTGTAAAGACTGTTGTTTGGCTCTGATCAAAATACCTTGAAGAATTGGTAAGGTGTTTTTATTAGATACAGCCTTTTGAACAGCATTTACCCCTGAAAGCAGAGCATCTTTCGAGCTGAAGATTTTCATATAATTAAATCCTCCTATAAAATAATTTATCTTCAAAGTTTTAATTAGGTCTTAATAATAATAAGATAATAAATAGTAGTTGTAGTATTAGTTGTCAACAAGTGGATAAGTAAATAAATAGTGCTAAGAGACTGAGAAAATGAATGTTGAAAATATGTGGACAAATGGATAAATGTTATCCATTTGTCCACATATATTAATTATGCTTACTTTATCCAAATAATATAAACAAGTTATCCACATACTATAATCCGTAGATTTTGTCTCTTACTCGGATAGTATGCGTTGAATCATTTCATTAACTTTTTTCTCTAGTAATGGATCATTTAGTATGGCTTGAGTAATTTTATCGTTAGCATGCATCACAGTGGTATGATCTCTTCCACCAAACTCGTCACCTATCTTTGGTAAAGAAGTGTCTGTGAGTTGGCGCGAAAGGTACATGGCAATCTGTCTAGGAAAAGATACGGCATGAGTTCTATTTTTAGCTTTGAATTCGCTGGGAGATAAATGAAAATATTCCGCCACATATTGTTGGATTTCTTCAATGGTTATTTGTTTTGCATTATTAGTGGGTAAAATATCCTTTAATGCTTCTATTGCGACGTCCGTGGTTATGGGGATCAAACTAAGGGATGCAAAAGCCATGACTCGAATGAGGGCTCCTTCAAGTTCGCGAATATTGGAGTGGATTTTATCAGCTATATAAAACATCACTTCATTAGGCACTTGAAGGTTTTCAAGTATAGCTTTTTTTCTTAGAATTGCTATGCGGGTTTCTAAATCTGGAGCCTGTATATCTGTAATCAGACCCCATTCAAAACGAGAACGTAATCGATCTTCTAAGGTTGGTATTTCTTTGGGAGGGCGGTCAGAAGAAATAATAATTTGCTTATTAGCTTCATGAAGGTCATTAAATGTATGAAAAAATTCTTCTTGAGTTCGTTCTTTGCCCGCTAAAAATTGTATATCATCAATTAAAAGGATATCCACGTTTCGGTAATGATTGCGAAATTCAATGGAGTTTTCATCCTTGATAGAATCAATTAGTTGATTCGTAAATTTTTCACTGGAAACATAAAGGACCTTAGTATTTGGAGATCGTTGAAGGATATGATGACCAATAGCATGCATGAGGTGAGTTTTCCCCAAGCCAACTCCTCCATAAATGAAAAGTGGATTATAAGATTTTGCCGGTGATTCTGCAACAGCTAAAGAGGCGGCATGAGCGAATCGGTTGCTGTTTCCGATGACAAACGTGTCAAAAGTATATTTATTATTGAGCGAATTAGGTAAACTTTCAGGTTGTTGGGAAGTGGTTGGGGAAAATGATTTAGAAAGATCAGGATCTTCAGTGTAGGACCCTTCTGGCGAGGGGATAATGAAACGTAGACTGATGGAATGGCCTATAATAGATTGAATAGCAGATCGGATTAAGGATGCATATCGACTTTCTAACCAATCTTTTGCAAATTCATTGGGAACACTAATAATTACTGTATCGTCATCAATAAGAAATAGCCGGGTGGAACTAAACCATGTTTCAAAGCTTGGCTTGGATAGTTCAGTTTTCAGCTTTTCTAAAGTTTCTTGCCATAATAATTCGGGGGAGATTGACTGTGGCGGCATGGTCTGACCTTCCTTGTTTTTTGTTTTAAAAATGTGATTATAATTACAATAAAAAAGTTATACACAAACTTATACACATTTGTGGATAACTTAGTCAAATTAAGTAGTGTGGATAAAAGATAACTCGAACTGTAGTTTTACTACGAGGATGTAATAACATAATATCAAGTTTTCGTGAGGTTATCAACAGGAATATTATTGAGTTTGGTCTAAATTATTCACAGTGGATAAACTTTTTAGTGGTATTATCATCAGCTTGTTAAAATCCTTTACTTGACAGATTAAAAATTATTAGAGTATAATCTCTAGGTGAGTTTGATTATAATTATTTTTTCTTTATGAAATTTAAGGAGGTGTCATAAATTGAAAAGAACATATCAACCGAAGAATCGCCGACATAAGCGTGTTCACGGTTTTTTAAGTCGTATGAGTACACCAACGGGACGAAATGTTATAAAACGCCGTCGATTTAAAGGTCGGAATAAATTATCAGTTTAAGGCCGCATTATGTGGCCTTTTTTTACTAGTCAGAAAGTTTAACTTACAGTTAGTGAATAAAATTAAAATAATTTTTTTTGAGTGGAACAAATTCCATAAAAGGTTTAAACTGAAGCGTTGTAAATTAGAATATCATTGGACCAAAGATATGTAAACTGGGAGGAGTTATGCTAAAAAGAAAATTTCGCTTGCGCAAGAAATCAAATATTAAAGAGGTCTTTGCGGAAGGAAAAAACTATTCTGTCAAATATGTTGCTATCTATGTACTAAAAGGTCCTAAACGTTTTGGTTTTATTGCCTCGAAAAAAGTTGGTAACTCAGTTCAAAGAAATCGTGCTAAGAGACTTATGCGGGAAGTCATCCGTCTTCATTTGCCGGAGATAAGAAATGATATTCAAATAATTCTCATTGCTAGGGCAAGGATAAAAGGAGTTTCCTATTGGGAAGTCGAAAGGACTATGATAAATATGTTAAAAAAGGCAAATGCCCTAATTTAGAAGTGAGTAAAATATTATGAAACGTTTCCTGGTTATTGTGATTCGTCTATACCAGAAGTTTCTTTCTCCCGTGAAAGGACAAACATGTCGCTTTTATCCCAGTTGTTCGGAGTATTCTGCTCAGGCTATACAGAAATTCGGCTTAACCAAAGGCAGTTGGAAAGCAATTAAGCGAATTTTAAAATGCCACCCGTTTCATCCTGGAGGGCATGACCCAGTTTAAGGAGGATTTTTGTGGATATTATTATTAATGTAATGACCGGTTTATTAAATATGCTTTATAATTTTTCTGCTGTTGTTGGTTTTGCTAATTATGGTGTCGCGATTATACTTTTGACAGTATTAATTAAAACACTAATTTATCCTTTAACTTATAAGCAAATGGCTTCAATGCGTAAGATGGTTGATCTGCAACCAAAGATCAAAGCTATTCAGGCAAAACATAAAAACAATAAGGAAAAAGCTAATGCAGCTGTCATGGAGTTTTATAAAGAAAATAAAATTAATCCCATGGGCGGTTGCCTTCCTCTTCTTGTTCAGATGCCGATTTTTTTCGCATTGTATTACACTTTACTCAAGTTTCAATATGGTTCAGATC
>JBAQLX010000648.1:0-1561 GCA_049302315.1 Desulfosporosinus sp. | reverse complement strand
TCCGCCGTGAGTTGTGGATCCGTCCCAAGCCCAATCACCTCGTGTTTTGTATCGTCTTTCATCGTGACAGTATACTTAATAGTATTGTCTTCAATAACAGCCGCGACATCTTTAACCTGATCCTCAACAACGGCTCTTTTAAAAGCGTTGTAATCCATTCCTACCTCTTTGCTAACGGGAGGGGTCGACCATTTTATAAACACAATCGCCATGAGAATTATCAATATATAAATTGCAGTATTTTTAAAAAACTTCAAGTATGGTCCTCCTCTCTTGTGGATAAACCACTTCATTCTGAAGCAATTCCATACATTATACCATGCAGTATTGAGTTTTACAATGAATCCAAATTAGAACCCGAAGCCTGCGGTTTAAGAACGCAATAAATCCTTTCGGTGTTCTGATCCGGTCGACATAGGCTGCTTTGGCGAACACCGGGAATCCAGAGCACCTCTGCCCCGAAGGCAATCAACGGTAGTCCGTTTCTTGCTTTAACAGAAATATTTTCTTCCTGAAAAACCTTTTTTAGTGATTTATGCCCAACACCCTGAAACCACATTCTGTCTCCTTGCCGCCGAGTACGACACACCAACTGGTCCGAAAACTGGCCTAACAGATCACGGCTAAAAACAGCCACCTTGTTCTCCTGTCTATAGAAAGTTCCGTTCGCTGAGGAAAGATTCCATTCCTCCAACAACCCGATTTCCGACTTCAAACTCGGAATTTTGGACCAGCGCCCCATGTCCAAAGCGATTTCCGGAAAGGCTGCATTCAACTTCTGTTGGCCATGTATATTTACGGCGTCGCCGGACTCCCCAATAGGAGCAACGTCACGGTTAAACCAAATCCCCTCATCTGTAATTTTAACCGTCAGACCTGGCAAATCCTGCATCCAACCCGGCTTTCCCTCAGAACCCATGATTTTCGCAACATAGGTAAACCCTAACCCTCTGGGTTCCCCAGTGATCTGCATTGCCGCTCTACGCAACAGGCGGGAAAGAATCGCTGCAGGCTCAGTAAAGATATCGCGACTTAAGCCGATCCTACCGGCAGGGTTATTATTAATACTATTAATGTGGTACTGTTTCCATACCGCCTCCACTTGCTGCGTCAAGTATTCTTCATCCCAGCGCAGAAGTTCTCCTGTACGCCCTAGGGCCTCTTGAATTCGAGGATTGTAATCTTTCTCCAATTCAGGTAATAACTCTATGCGGATTCGGTTACGGTCATAAACTGACTCTTCATTTGAACGATCAAGTGCATACGGTAGAGCTTCTCGCGCACAGTAATTCAAAATATCCGCTTTCCTAAACGTCAGCAGGGGGCGAATGATCGAGCCCTTGGTCGGATATATTCCAGCCAATCCTGCCGTCCCACTCCCTCTAAATAACCTATAAAGAATCGTCTCCGCTTGGTCACCAAGATGGTGGGCTGTTGCAAGAAGGGTGCATTCCTCCTTGCGCATATCCTCTTTCCAACGAGCATATCGCCATTCTCTGGCCGCCTCTTGAAAAGATTGGCCTATAGTTTTGGCATATCCCTTGGCATCGAAACGATGGAC
>JBAQLX010000647.1:0-3585 GCA_049302315.1 Desulfosporosinus sp. | reverse complement strand
CATAAACAACAGCTAGGGCATTCACTCCCAGATATTTTAGCTGGGTTGTGTCAGGCGATGGTGCGTAATTATCTAAATAACGTAGGTAAAAACAAAGATATCCGAGGCCCAGTTTTCTTCCAGGGAGGTGTGGCGGCAAACCCCGGAATACGTAAAGCATTTGAAGAAGAGTTAGGACAATCAGTGATTGTACCTGAACATTATGGCGTCATGGGCGCCTTAGGGGCGGCGTACTTAGCCCAGGAAAGAGTGGAAAGGCAAGGAGAAACAAGGACTAAATTCCGCGGCTTAAATTTGGCTGAGACCCAATTCCAAGCCAAAAGCTTTGAATGCTCAGGATGCGCAAACCGTTGTGAGGTTGTAGATATCATGCAGGATGGGATTAGTTTGGCGATGTGGGGAGATCGGTGTGGGAAGTGGTCGATTGCTGCCACTGCCAGCGTTAGAATCGGTATTACGGAACGTCAAGGCGAACAAAAGAGGGGTTGATCTCGATGTTCGAAGTTCGAGGATCGAGGAGTGACTGGGAAGCCTAATATAATAGTCAACTGGACTTGGTTAGAATTGATACTGCCAAGTCCTTTTTTATGATTAAAAAATACCAAATTTATCTTCAAGTCCCAAGAATTAAGAAGGAATAACTCTTGATGTGTAGAATATGTACCTTGGGGAAATTGGGGAAAACACTTTCCTTAATTCTAGTGCCTTGAGCACAGCGAAAGGAATGGCTCATAACATGAGGATATTAAAAATTAGCAGAGTAAATATATTTCTTGTCAGTATAATGATGATGGCTATTTTATTGTGTTGCAGCAGTCAAGTACAAGCAGACCAAAGCGGGGGTTACACCTACACTGTAACAGACGGTAAAGCCCAAATTACGGGGTACACAGGTGTAGGAGGAGATGTTACAATACCGAGTGTCCTAGGTGGAGCTCCTGTAACAAGTATCGGCGAAGGGGCATTTATCAGTTGCACAGGTATAACCAGTATTTCATTTAACTTGGCAACAACAACAATATATGATAGCGCAGATACTATTCCAGATACAACAAAGATTATAGGATATGATCCATCTACCGCAAAAGATTACGCTACGAAATATAACAGAACGTTCGAAGTTATAGCCCCAACGGTCAATATTCCTGATCCTAATCTTCTTGCCGCAGTGAGGTATTCCTTAAACAAGCCAACGGGAGATATAATCGTTTATGACATGCAAAATTTAACTATTCTCAATGCCAGTAATAAAGGTATAAGTGATCTTACCGGACTAGAATGCGCCAGCAATCTTCAAACTCTCAACTTAAGCAATAATCAGATAATTAACATATCTGCTCTAGCAAATTCTACTAAATTGGTAACCCTTTATATTAGTTACAATCAATTAACCGATATTACAGCAATTGCAGGGATGCCTGACTTGAAGCAACTTGATTTTGGTTGTAATCAGGTAAGCAACATAACGCCTCTGGCGGGACTGAACAAACTTGAGGAGCTAAAATTTTATGGAAATCCTGTTAATGGAGGGGATATCTCAATATTAAGCGGCAAGACCACAATCCGTAATCTGCACATTGATGGTTTAAATGCAAATAACCTTTCACCAGTAGCAACGCTAAGTAATTTGGAAATGCTTTGGGCTAATATGAATGGGATTAGTGATCTCTCACCGCTGGCAAACTTGGGGAAATTAAACAACCTGTCTTTAACCGATAACCAAATTACAGAAATATCTATGCTGGTTAACAACAGCGGTTTGGGGGAAGGGACATATATTGATTTGACCAATAATCCTCTGAGTCCGCAAGCTATTTCTGATATCCAAACTTTACAAAGTCGGGGAGTTAATGTGGTATTGTCTTTAGCGTATACGAGCACAGTAATTGATAGCAGTAACAAGGTGTCATTACACTTTAATGAAAATATAGCAAATAACTTAACATCTTTAGATGAGCTAAAAAATGCTGTCACCTTTGCAGCCGACGGTGTTAACTTTATAGCATTGGGAGCTAATGACACAGTATCAATTAACGAAAATACTATAGTTGTAACATTTAATACAGCTTTGACAGGAAACAACAACAAAATAAAAATAGCAGCTAACTCAATTAAAGATGCAACAGGGAATGTTCTAGGTACAGATATTATCACAGAACCAATTGAGCTGAATATAAGTCTGACCAATCCGGTGTTAGGTAGTTTTGATGTGGAAAGGGAAGAGGACGGACCTTCCTTGCAGATAAATGCCGGAGATGATTTTTGGGCTTCAATTAATATTGAACAAAATGACCATAGCGGAAAACTAATGTCTCCGGTAACTAACCTTGCTTCCTTCCGGGGTTATATAGCCTATGATCCTGATCGGCTGGAGGTATTGGAAGTTGTACCCGGGGAGCTTATTCCGATGAGCGGCTGGACCTTGCAGCAAGGTTCACAAGGGGCTGATGGGGTTTATGTTGAGTTAAAAGGCCCCCAAGATGATACATTTGGTTTAAGCGGTTACGGGAAGCTTCTGCGGGTGCATTTCCGAGCATTGCCCGGGGCAGGGGGTAGCGGGATTTTCGCCCTTAAAGGGGGGAGCTTTATTAATCTTGATGATGAAGCTAAGTCATTTGCATTTGGCGGATATTTAGAAAATATCAATGGGCAGGATATTCTGGTAATAAGTGATCTGCCCCCTATTCTTGATATATCCTCACATGTCATAATCAGTTCTCCTGGAGTTAAGATAACTGAGGCCAACCTACAGCGGCAGACTATTACGGTCAGATTTGATCAGAATACATTGGATGCATGGAAGTACCCGGGTGTTGATAAGATTAAAGGCAGTATTTCCCTAAGGAAAAATGAGATGAATGAGTGGACAGTTCTGGATGAAGATATTTTCGATGGAGCAGTTTGTTTCGGCTGGTTAGACGGAAAACTGGTTCTGTCACTAGGTTCAGGTTTTAGTTTTGCTTCGGGTGATAGTCTGAGATTAAAGCTGGAAGAGAAAATATATGATCAAACGACAAATAGTTATGTTAATGTCCTTGATCCTGTAGAGACCCCGGTGTTCATTGTTCCTCAGACACTAGGCAAACCACTGGATTTGGGTCAATGGGAAGGTATGATTAATTTTGGTGTAGAGGGGATTAATCTTTCATACCAAGGAGTGGAGCTTAATTCTTACAGCAGTGTGGCTCCTCCGACAGTTAAAGTGACATTTAATGATGATGGTCCTGTTATCTGGGATGCAGTGCTTAGGGCTCCGAACGGTAGTATCGTAGGGTTCTGGGGGTATGGCCCTGGACAATCCCGTGAGCAGGAGATACCTATTGACCCTACTTGGGAAAGTGGGGACTATAAGTTGCTGGTTAAAGCATTTTGGATCTTTGATCCAACCGATACCACTATGGCATTTTCTGTAGTACCGCTAAATATCCAGCAAGGTAGTATACCATTAATTACCGGCAGGGTGCTGAATCCTGATGGCAGTGCCTTTATCCGTGGGGATAACTCAGATGTCTATGTAAAATTAAGAAGGCCGGATAACAATGGAGATGATATTTGCGGTACTGGTATAAATAACGACGGTTCATT
>JBAQLX010000646.1:0-3318 GCA_049302315.1 Desulfosporosinus sp. | reverse complement strand
CTATAATTGCTGATTCATTAACTTGCTTTATTATTTGAACCGTATTTTCTATACAGCACACACCAAAAAAATTCATTACCAAAATAATTGATATGTCCTTCTTACTCAATAGTTCTTGCAATTTATCCTCATCAATTTCTAAATTGGCTTTTAAAGGATAGTAGTATACTTCATAACCCCTTACTCGAAACGGAGCAACCATTGAATCACAGCAAAGAGATGGAAATGCTACTTTTTTTTTTCTTTCTGGAAATCATCCGTGATATAACCTATAGCATCTCTTCCACATCTCAAATACTCAACTGCATATTCTTTAGGAAATAAATCTTGTATGTATTTATTAGAGGAAAAATTCGCTAAATCAAATTCACTACCTATTTCATACATTTCTAGTTACTCCTGTTTTCTGAATTTTGACAGTGGCATTTTCTTCTTCCTTATACAAATTCTTTTGTCCTAACACCATTAATACTGTTCTCCAGAATATTTTTATATCCAAGATGAATGATATACGCTTGGCATAATAAACGTCATTTACAATTTTCTGTGCTCCATCAGATAGATTTCTGAAATATGCTTGGTTATATCCAGATATACCTGGTCTAACGGATAAAAAGTATTTCGCATCATTTTCATCATACTTTTCAAGCCAATCTGGTGGATCGGGTCTTGGACCTATAATGCTCATAGTACCAAACAGTACATTAAGTATTTGAGGCACCTCATCAAGTGATGTTTTCCGTAGAAATCTACCCACTCGCGTTAATCGCGGATCATCTCCACTGCTATACGTAGATCCATCTGCTAATCGGATGTCAGGAGCATTGACCGTCATGGAACGGAATTTGAACATTTTAAATAGTTTTCCATTTTTACCGATCCTATTTGCATTGTAGAAGATCGGTCCTTTATCAGTAAAATAAATTGCTGGTGTCACTAATATTAAAACAAGCACAAACAAAGGAAGCCCAATTAGAGCAAGAATAATATCAAATAGCCTCTTTATATATTCCCTGTACAAGTATATTGCCTCCTTGAATTGTTTCGATAACTTCCGTCATCCCTTCAATCACATACGCAACTTCCTCATCAGTCAACAATGAGTGTAGCGGAAGAGAGATTTCATTTACATACATCTCAAAGGCATTGGGATAATTCTTGATATCAAATCCCAAATTCTTATACGCTGTATGCATAGGCAATGGTTTGTAATGAACATTTGTAGCGATTCCCTTTATAGCTATTTTCTCAATCACACTATTTCTGAAAGCCTCATTTTTACCCTTCAACCTTGTCAGATACAGATGTCCAGACGATGTGAAGTCCTCGCAATAGTGCTTCAATACATCAATCCCAGAACCCTCTAGCCCATGATCGTACTTTTCTATGATCTGTTTTCTTCTCTCCAAAATCCTTGGATATCTCTTGAGTTGCGCTAGCCCAAGAGAAGCCATGATGTCCGTCATATTACACTTGTAAGCTGGCGAAACGATATCATACTCCCAATCTCCAAGCTTTGTTTTAGCAAGGGCATCCTTGGATTGCCCATGAAGAATTAGAAGCATAAATTGACTATAAATCTCCTCATCATCTAAGTCAGGACTAGGTCTCCAAGTTACGGCCCCACCTTCTGCTGTAGTTAGATTCTTTACAGCATGAAACGAGAAACTCGTAAAGTCGGCCACTTCTCCGCTGACTCTACCTTTATAAGTCGCGCCCAATGAATGTGCTGCATCTGCAATTACTACAATCCTTCCTATTGCCTCTTGTATCGTATTCGAAGGTCTGAATAGATCTTTCTTTTTATTTAAAGCTTCAAAAATTCTATCGTAATCACACATCACCCCGGCTATATCTACAGGTATAATTGCTTTTGTTTTCTCGGTTATTGCATCACTAATCGTATCATAGTCAATATGGAACGAATCCTTTCCAGAATCCACGAGAACAATCTTGGCACCAACGTGATCGATGACACTGGCTGATGCTGTATACGTATAGGCTGAAGTGATAACTTCGTCGCCTTCTCCAACTCCTAAAACTCTTAAGGTCATCTCCATACAAGATGTTGCAGAATTCATGGTGACCGCTTTATTCGTATGACAATATTCAGCTATTTGCTTTTCAAACAATTTGGTCTTAGGTCCAGTGGTAATCCACCCTGATTTAAGCGTATCGATTACTTCATCAATTTCTGCTTGGGTAATATCAGGAGGCGAAAATGCTATTTTC
Source organism: Desulfosporosinus sp. (assembly GCA_049302315.1). Lineage (GTDB taxonomy): Bacteria > Bacillota > Desulfitobacteriia > Desulfitobacteriales > Desulfitobacteriaceae > Desulfosporosinus. The sequence continues at coordinate 1,086 of JBAQLX010000646.1, read as the reverse complement.
ATAGGTCGTAGTTCCTTTCGTTATATGAAAGATTCCATTATTACACATTTAATGTCTAAAGTCACCTTGGTGATGTAAAAGGGACATTCAATATTTGGGTTCAAACAATGAACACGATACTACTCGTTCCAACAGTGTGCGCAAAAAGAATTGAAATGAGTTACCAAATAATAGAAAAATGATAAACAAGTCATCCTCGGTCATTTTACCAATTCTACATTATTTCTATATTAAAACAAAAAATCCTCTAAGACGAAAAAAAAGTATACTGAAGTATACCGATAATCTTTTCAATTACTTCAAATTCTTTCCAAAATTCTCAATTAAACTCAATCCCTCCTCTGCTCTCGTTTCTATCGCCTAAACAAATTCCAAAATCGACTCTGCCTCTTCTTACTACTCGATCCCTTGAGGAAATAATCCCTATCACCCTGCAGGAGAATCCCCTCAAGGATCGCTTGCGGATTTTGCCTCGTCAATTCTTGGTATCGTGTTTCACTCACGATTTTTTTGATGCTCTGGAGTCCATCTAAATAGGTTAACTCACTGCTGGAAACATGGTGAGCGTCTGAGCCTATAACGTGGATTAGATCACTGTTGAGTATGATTTCGGCTAACTGCCTTGCCTGGGGACCATAATGCCCACTTAAGCTTCTTAAATCCAGTTGAAGGAGAATCTCCTTCCTGGCCCAATCAAGGATACGCTCCGGCTGATCGGATAAGCCTCTATATCGTTCGGGATGGGCAAGAACCGGTGTTATACCTATGACTTGGAGCTCAAAAAACACTTGATCCGTATAGTGAGGTATTTCCAGCATCGGAAACTCGACAAGGATATACTTTCCTGTATTTCCTAGTGTCAGCAGTTTTCCAGCACGCACCCACTTAGCTAGCTCTGGAAAGATATAGTTCTCTGCGCCGGGTAGAATTTCAACTGGAATACCAGCCTCGGTAACCGCTTGGCATACCTGTTCCGTTGTGGCCAAAATTTCCGTAGGGCTTAAGAAATCCCTTCCTTCCAGGACGTGCGGGGTGGCGATAAGCGTCTTAAATCCCGCCTCGTGCAACTGACGCACCATTCCCAGC
>JBAQLX010000645.1:0-1585 GCA_049302315.1 Desulfosporosinus sp. | reverse complement strand
GTTGTGCCTCTGATAAGTCAGAGAATTTAAACCCCTTTAACTTCGTCAATTTAGGAAGCGATGATAAAACTAGTTCATCTTTAGTAAAGGCAAGTAGAGTTTGTACACGTTGAGCTCCATCAATAATTTCCATCTTCCCATTTTCACAATCACCAAAGAACATAAATGGAATGGGTAGGCCTAATAATACAGATTCAATGAACGAAGTCTTGTTATTATCCTTCCAAACAAACTCCCTTTGATATATTGGAATAAAAAATTCACCCTTATCAAATTTTGTAACTATCAATTCGACGGGATAATCCTTTGTATCATAATCTATTTGCTTTTGTAAAGCCTTTATTTGAATATCAGCTTCTTGTCTTTGCTCAAACGGAATATTTTTATTCCCGTTTCTAGCCATTAATTTCAACCTCCCTGATATGACGTTGAATGCTCTCACCGATTGCGCGTCCAAGATTTACTGGAACAGCATTTCCTATGTGTATCCCAAAAGCTTTTTTACTTACTTGACCCTTGGGAGGTAAAAAGATGTAGTCGCGGGGAAATGATTGAAGCATTGCGCCTTCTCTGATAGATAAGGCTCTATTTTGTTCTGGATGCCCAAAACGACCATTTCCGTAACCATAAAACTGAGTAGTGATTGTCGGAGCGGGTTGATCCCATGACATACGTCCATATACAGAAGGATATGTACTACCGCTTTCTTTTTTATGGCAGCTCAACTGCAACGATTCATCCCAATCTCGCCACGTACCCCCAGGTCGTGATTTCTTGATACGTTCAAGATTAATAAACGATAATCGTGACGAACAATGTAACGCGTCTTGTTCCAGCGATTGCCCTGCACTAATTACAGGTAAATCACCTATTGCATCTCGAACAGTTAAATAAGCATCCGAAGTATACTGCGGTTCAATAAGCGTAATATTCCCCAGCCGCGACGCAAGTAAAACAAGTCTCTTTCTGCTCTGGGGGACACCATAATCTGGACAATACACAACATTCCAATGAACAAAATACCCCATTTCAATGAGTGCTGTTCTAAAATCACGAAAAACGGGCTCAATTGCCAAATTAGGAACATTTTCCATTGATACAATTTCTGGAAGAATGTCTCCAACTTTATCGATAAAAGCATAGAGGAGTCTCCACTTGTCTCCTTTATGCCCCTCCTTACGATAACGTTGTGAATACTTTGAGAATGGTTGACATGGTGCACAACCTACAAGCGCTCGAATAGCTCCATTAGGATAAAGATTAATTATTTCATTTGAAGACAATTGGGAAACATCTGCTTCAATAAATATAGCATGATTATTTGTCTCATAGGCATATCGGCAAGTTTCGTCTATATCGATTCCCGCACTCACATGCAATCCTGACTGTAATAATCCTTGCGTTAGGCCACCTATCCCACAGAATAAATCAACCGCTACACAAGGCATTTATATCACCTTCTTAGACAATTGCTTGCTCTTAGGCGTTTCTTCGATAAACAAAAGATATGCATTTACACCTAAAGCGGAGGCAATTTTTTCAACATTATCTAGTGCAATACTGCGTTTTTCTCGTTCAATTGCAC
>JBAQLX010000644.1:0-2119 GCA_049302315.1 Desulfosporosinus sp. | reverse complement strand
CTGCATTATTAAGATTGTATGCGTGTATAGTTTCGTTGCATTCTGGTATATAGGGGGTGTGGGGTTTCGAGCATCATGAGATATAATGATATCAAGTGGTTTACCCACTAGACCTAAACCGGTTCGCCGGCATGGTCAACAAATCAACGGAAAGAAAACAGCTCGTCATGAGTACTTCTTTCCGTTGTCAATGTTGGAAACGACATTGGGTGGCTGAAAGGCTACCGCTCGTGGCGGGCTTTTTAGTTTGCCACTAAAACCAAATAAAGAAGGAGTACACTTTCATGACGGCAGCAGAGTTAGTAGCGGCAATCATAAGCTTAGGAATTAGTTGGTTTAGTATAACAAAGGTTATTACGAAGCAAGGCTGGGTACGTTCTGTTTGGTTGATAATTGGTCTATTCTTTTTTATATCGTGGCTCGGTAACTCATTTTTCTACTTTGGAATAGTGGGATGGATAGCGAGCATAATCCTCACAATAACCTTTGGAGTTATGTATGGGAAAGACCGAAAAGATAAAATACGGAATTAAAATAGCGTTAGGATTACTCCTGGTGCTTTTCTTTTGGTGGGCAATCATTACAGGTTATAATATAGGTGATAAAATCGATCCATTAACGGCTATTGTTGGTACGGTATTTGTGTTTGGGGTTATATTAGGACCAATCGGTGGTATTGTTATCTGGCCAATCATTCTTCAAAAAATAGCAAAAAATATACAATCAAGAAGGCTTAAATAATCGTATTTGTTAATATCTTTATAAGCGGAGTATAATTGGACCATAATGAGGACGCCTAGCCAAGCAGTTATACAGCAATTGCATACCGTTTTTAGCGGCTTTACTCCCAATGTTTGTAAGCCAAGTCCAAATTGCCTGCCAGTACTTTATGAAAAGGGGCAAGAGAAATATTTTGTTAAGCTTGTTGATAAGAAAGCGGCCATAGCAGAAGGCCTGCAAGATATTGAGCTTAGGCTTAAGAACATATCAAATGATCATATAGTAAAGCTCATAAACTACGGTGAGCTCAATAATGGGTATATGTATTTGCAATTCGAATATATCGAAGGCACTACGTTAGAAGAGATGGATAAGCCTTTTCCTGAAACTGAGATCATTAAGGCGGCGCACGACATTGTCGATGCTATTGATGAATTATGGAAGAATGGCATAGTGCATCGTGATATTAAGCCAAAGAATATCATGAAAGATGTTGTTAATGATAGATATATTCTTTTGGATTTAGGTATTGGTTACTTTGTACAAAATCCATATAGGGACAATACAAAGTCAAAATCGAATGGCTCTCGTTTTTATTCTGCGCCAGAGCAATTTTTGAGCAATCAGGATGACTCAGTTGAAATTACATTTGCGACAGATGAATTTTCTCTGGGGCTTGTTCTATTTGAGGCTGCTACTAATGTGCATCCATATAAAGATTTTGATCAGAGGAAACATAATAACTATGGGGCCGCAGTTAGTAAGATGGATCCGCCAAAATTAGAAGAATACAGAGATGATCTAAACGGCGACTTAGTAGTGGCTATAAATACTATGCTGAATACCGAACCGGTGGATAGATTTAGGTCTATGAATAGGATGCACGATGCATTGGATGGTAAAACTGAAGATAAAACACATAGCAAGTTAAAGATATTCGTCCAAGATACGGAAGATAGGGCCGGATATACTCGGTTAGACTCGTATATAGAGAGTTCAGATGATAAAGATAAACCCGATGGTGTAATGGTCTCAATTAGTAATGGCGGTGCTGATAGGATTAAAAGCCTGATTGATAGGAATTTGGAAGTTATCGTTGACCCCATGACTTGCAGGTTGCCGTATAGGGACGCGAGTACGGCTAATATCAAGTCAAAATTAAAACTTGAAAAGAATAAAATTTATACTCCAAGATATATATCCCCAAATCTTGAAGAAATTGCACGAAAGACAACTCTCTGGCAAAAGGATGCTACATCCATAGTTCTTCCGTATTTTGCAGTCAGGGATAGCGATGACGATTACTTGCAATTTAACAAGGCTATATGGAAGGCTGGTCGTGATTTAGTGGATGAAACCATTGATATTGCTAATAAAAAAGTTTATGGGGGTATAGTAC
>JBAQLX010000643.1:0-2682 GCA_049302315.1 Desulfosporosinus sp. | reverse complement strand
TACCTCAATCATTTGTTAGGAAGCAGGGGGTATGATATAGTAAAATACGAAAGATTGGGGGTTTTCATGATGCCGCGAATGGTAATTGTAGACGGAAACAGCCTTGCAAATCGCGCCTTTTATGCTCTGCCGCCGTTGACCACGGCTGATGGACGTCCAACGAATGTATTACATGGTTTTTTGACCATGCTTTTGAGATTAGAACAAGAACAACATCCGGATTACTGGGTGGTGGCTTTCGATAAAACTAGGGCAACGGTACGGATTGAACAGTATGTCGGGTATAAAGCGCAGCGTAAGGAAACCCCGGAGGGATTGCGCCCGCAATTTGATTATCTGAAAGAAATACTAACGGAATTGGACGTACCAATGCTTGAGTTGACTGGTTATGAGGCGGATGATCTTATTGCCGCAATAACCAAACAAGCGGAAGCACAGGGGATGGAGATTCAGATTTATACTGGGGACAGAGATGCTTTTCAACTTATATCTCCTAAGACAAATATTTTTTTGACTAAAAAAGGGATAAGTGAGATTGAATGCTATGACGAACATGCTCTATGGGAACGTTATCAGCTCCGACCTTACCAAATCACCGATCTGAAGGGTCTTATGGGAGACTCCTCAGATAATATACCCGGGGTTCCTAGCATCGGTGAGAAAACCGCGTTGAAATTACTCTGGGAGTTTGAAACAGTCGAGGGTGTTTTGGCGAATGCAGATAAAGTATCTGGGAAAAAAGTACAAAGTAACTTAAATGAGTTTGCTGAACAGGCAATTCTAAGTAAGAAGTTAGCGACTATGCTGACCGAAGTTCCGTTGGCGTTTTCTTGCAGTGATTTTGTTTATCGCCGTTCCAAAGCGACCAAAGTACTTCCCGTCCTGCAAAAATATGATCTCAAGAATGTGACTCGTTTGTGGCAGGAGCGTCATAAGGACGATCTGGAATTGCTGGGAGAAAGTTCTGATGAGTTGTTGCAGGATTGGCCCGAATGCACACTTTCGCAGGAAGGCTGGCTGGTACAGATTGAAAAGTGGCAATTAGGGAAGGTTCCGCTCACTTTAGCTTGTCGTTATGAGGGAACGGGATTACAAGGCGGCCGTTGGATAGAATGGGGAATCGCTGCCCGGGGTGAGGCTTTTACGCTGACACGTTCGGAAGCATCCCAAGGCATTATCAAAGCGTGGTTAGAACTGTTAGGTAATGATCAGGTCCCCAAAACCTTGGCGGATAGTAAGACAGTGGCCTTATTGCTGGCCTATGAAGGTACTTTCTTAAAGGGAGTTAAGCTGGATCTGAGCTTGGCGTCTTATCTGATTCAATCCAATCGGACTAAATTTGCTCCACTGGATTTGGTCAAAGAATACGTGCCCAACCAGGAAGTCTTCGTGAACAGCGCCAAAGAAGCCGCTGCGTTAGCCCAAGTTGCCCCCAATTTTCTGGATGAACTTGATTCGTTGGGGTTGACAGATTTGCTGCATGACATCGAAGAACCGTTAAGCATGGTATTAGCGGCTATTGAACGTCAGGGGATTGGGGTTGACGTAGAGCAATTGACGGCCTTTGGTGAAGGAATAAGTCTCACTTTAAAACAGTTGGAACAGGACATTTATGCTCTAGCTGAGGAAACCTTTAATATTAATTCCCCGAAACAGATGGGAACAATTCTTTTTGAGAAATTAAGCCTGCCAACGGCTAAAAAAACCAAAACGGGTTATTCCACAGATGCGGAGACGTTAGAGGAACTGCGCTTAGCCCACCCAATCGTGGAGAAAATTCTCGACTATCGGCAGTTGAATAAATTGATATCAACCTATGTGAATGGGTTGCTGGCACAAGTGAAAGATGGCCGAATTCATACCACATTTCAACAAACAGTGACCGCAACCGGACGTTTGTCAAGCACAGAACCGAATTTGCAGAATATTCCTATTCGACTTGAGCAGGGACGACAATTAAGAAAAGTCTTTCATCCCACGGAACCCGGGTGGGTCCTCCTCTCAGCCGATTACTCACAAATTGAGCTTCGAATTTTAGCTCACTACTCACAGGATCCCCTGCTTTGCGAATCGTTTGCGCTGGGACAGGATGTCCATACGCGAACGGCAGCGGAAGTCTTCGGCATCTCGCTTGAAGCAGTTACCCCGAACATGCGCCGGAGCGCCAAGGCGGTTAATTTTGGGTTGGTGTACGGATTAACGGAGTTTGGTCTTTCGAGAGATTTAGGGATACCTCGTAAAGAAGCGAAATTTTACATAGCGCAATATTTTAAACGCTATAGTGGGGTTAAACGTTATCTTGAAGATGTTGTTGCTCAGGCTAAACAAGAGGGACAAGTCCGTACCTTGTTCAATCGCCTGCGACGTATTCCAGAGTTGCTTCATTCAAACCGAGTTCAACGTCAGTTTGGCGAGCGGATTGCTATGAATACACCTGTGCAGGGTACAGCCGCGGATATCATGAAATTAGCCATGCTTAAAGTAGCTGAAGGGTTGAAACCCTTTCGGGCGGCCATGCTGCTCCAAGTTCATGACGAGCTCCTGCTCCAAGTTGCTCCTGAAGATTTAGAGAGTGTAGCAAAGATGCTGATCGAAAAAATGGAAAATGCTTTTCCGCTTTCAGTGCCCATGACGGTAGACTGCAAAGTCGGGCCGAATTGGTATGATATGCAGTCGTTTAAG
>JBAQLX010000642.1:0-3390 GCA_049302315.1 Desulfosporosinus sp. | reverse complement strand
GGTGAAACCGTAACAGTTGCAAAACTTAACGGCGTCGGTGCGCTCAAGCGTCGCATAATGGATCTGGGACTTACCAAAGGCACGGAAATTTACGTTCGCAAAGTTGCTCCACTTGGGGATCCGATTGAAATCAATTTGCGCGGTTACGAACTTTCTATCCGCAAAGATGAAGCGGAAAAGATAGAAGTGAATTAAAGAAGGCAGGCTTAATTTTTTATCGATAAGTTAGACTAGCCTAACATTTACAAAGGAGAAGTAATAATGAATATCAAGATTGCTCTTGCCGGCAACCCAAATTGCGGCAAGACGACCATGTTTAATAATTTAACAGGCAGCAGCCAATATGTCGGCAATTGGCCGGGCGTTACCGTGGAAAAGAAAGAAGGAAAACTGCGCGGTCACAAGAATATTATTGTAACCGACCTGCCGGGCATATATTCCCTTTCACCCTATACCCTGGAGGAAGTCGTAAGTCGTGACTACCTGATGAATGAAAATCCCGACGCTGTTCTTAATCTGGTGGACGGTACGAATCTGGAACGAAACCTGTACCTGACGACGCAGGTAGTGGAACTGGGCATCCCGGTTGTCATGGCTTTAAATATGATGGATATTGTCAATAAGTCCGGAGACAAAATTGATGTCCAGAAACTAGGCGCAGCTCTGGGCTGCGAAGTAGTGGAAACCACAGCACTCAAGGGTATCGGATCTATGGAGGCGGCAGAAAAAGCGATTGCCCTTGCTAAAGCAAAGAAGATCAGCGTGCCGCAGCACAAGTTCAGCGCGCCGGTTGAAGAAGCGCTTGCCGCTATTGCTAAAATGTGTAACGGACTTGAAGAGGGGCGTGTGCGCTGGTATGCAATTAAGCTGTTTGAGCGCGACGAAAAGGTACTGGCGGAATTAAAGCTGGAACAGGATATAAAGGATAAATTGGAAACCGTTATTTCTTCCGTTGAGAAGAAGCTGGACGACGACAGTGAAAGCATCATCACAAATGAAAGATATGGATATATTGAAAAACTAATGAGCAGCTGCGTGCGCAAAAAACGCCAAGCAATGACAACCTCCGACAAAATCGACCGTATCGTCACGAACCGCTTTCTGGCCCTGCCGCTTTTTGCAATTATTATGGTCATTGTTTATTATATCTCGGTAACGACCATTGGCGCTATTGTTACAGACTGGACGAACGACACCCTGTTTGGTGAATGGATCCAGCCCGCCGTTAGCAATTTGCTGACAAACATCGGTGCGGCCGAATGGCTAAACGGGCTCATCGTAGACGGCATTATAGGCGGAGTTGGCGCTGTCCTGGGCTTCGTACCGCTGATGTTCATCCTGTTCTTTTTCCTGTCTGAATTGGAAGACTGCGGCTATATGGCTCGTGTTGCATTTATTATGGACCGAATCTTCCGTATACCTGGTTTATCCGGCAAGAGCTTCATTCCGATGCTGATTTCTTCCGGCTGCGGCGTACCGGGCATTATGGCGACAAAGACCATTGAGAACGAAAAAGACCGCCGTATGACGATCATAATCACCACATTCATTCCTTGCAGTGCAAAACTACCGGTTATTGCACTGATTGCGAGTGCAATTATGGGCGGGGCGTGGTGGATGGCCCCATCCATGTATTTCATGGGCATTCTGGCTGTGATCATATCCGGCATTATGTTAAAGAAAACAAGGATGTTTGCTGGTGACCCGGCTCCCTTTGTGATGGAACTGCCACAGTACCATCTTCCAGCCTGGAAAAGTGTGTTGATTCATATGTGGGAGCGCTGCCGGGCGTTTATCGTCAAAGCCGGTACGGTGATCTTTGTTGCCTGTGGCGTGATCTGGTTCCTTTCGAACTTCGGTTTTTCCGATGGAAGTTTCGGCATGGTGGACGAGAACTTAAGTTTGTTGGCCGTAATCGGCAATTTCATCGCCCCGATTTTTGCTCCTCTGGGCTTTGCAAACTGGAAAGCCGCCGTGGCAACTGTTTCCGGTCTGGTAGCCAAAGAGAATGTCGTCGGCACGTTTGGTGTTCTTAACGGTCTTGCCGAAGGGGGAGAGAGAGACCCCGGCATGTGGGCTGCCACCATGCAGATGTTCCCCAGTGCGATGGCAGCGATGTCCTTTCTGATTTTTAACCTGCTGTGTGCGCCCTGCTTTGCAGCCATCGGCACGATCAAACGTGAAATGGCCAGCGCCAAATGGACATTCTTCGCGCTAGCCTACCAGACGGTGTTCGCTTATGTGATTGCCCTGATGGTTTTCCAATTCGGCAGCATAATCGCCGGCGCGGCTTTCGGAGCCGACACGATTGTTGCACTGCTTGTGTTGGCTGGAATGTTGTATCTGTTGTTCCGCCCGGCACCTGGCTATAAGACTGACTTCGATTCATTGGATAGGAGGTCTTTTTGATGAATTTACCTACCATTCTTATCAGTCTTTTCCTGGTTGTACTGTTTGCGCTGGCAATTCGTGACCTTGCCAAAAACGGAACATGCGCCGGCTGTAGTGAAAACGGCTCCTGTCGTTCTGATGGTTCCGACAATCGCAATGGTGAGTGCAATTGTTGTAACCATTGTCAGATCAAAGGTTAATTAAGCTGATACGCGTTGCAGGTACTCCTGCATAGCGGCGATAGAATCATTGCTGATTACATGTTCGATTGCACAGGCATCCTCATCGGCAACAGAAGGATTGACATTAAGGATCACTCTCAAAAACTTCTCGATAACATGATGCTTGTTGGCGGTAAATTCTGCAAGCTCAAGGCCGGCTGGAGTTAGAAATATCTCTTTGTATCTCTCGTTGGTAATTAGCCTCTTTTCGGAAAGAGTAGCCATAGCACTGTTGGTGCTTGCTTTGGTAACGCCTAATCTTTCCGCGATATCCGATACTCTCACACCATCTCCCTCGTGGGACAACTCATAAATTGCTTCAAGATAGTTTTCCATGGTAAACGTAAGTCTCATAATGTATGTTCCACCTTATTTCGATAGTGTGAATTTGTCACCCGCTTTATTTTATAGAAGAATTATACTGTCAGACGATAAAGTTATATTATTCTAACTACTAAAGTATATTCCATTATTAAGCATTAAGCAAAAAGAAAGTAACTGAGATCTTGTCGTAAGGGGGAAAATTTGATAAAAAAGTTATCTAACTAATGTTTGTGCTGAAAAGTTCAGGGGTCAGCAATGATATATTGATTCCTTTTTATGGAACCATTTAAAACTATGTTATATAATGTAGCTGTAAGGTCGTTAGGTTTAGCGTTGATAATGGTTCCCTGCTTATCACTACAATGTAATTTATAATCGACGCTAATTCTAGGCTGGTTGTAAAAAACTATATTACAAAGTCAAAATCACCAAAACAGCAGGGACATCTGCCTCT
>JBAQLX010000641.1:0-2513 GCA_049302315.1 Desulfosporosinus sp. | reverse complement strand
TGGTCGACGGCATATTGGCAACTTCAAGATAGGTCAGCAAATGCATCCCAAAGCTGTTTGTCACTTTAAAAAAGTTCTCCATTATTTCCTTGCATAACTCCGTTTCTGTACTCGTTTTCTGGCTCTTCAAATAGTACTCACCTTTTTTTGAGGCCAGTAAGTTTTCTTTAGTGATGCGAATTGCTTTTCGCTCCTCTAATGTCAAGTCTTCAAGATGCTCCGGCTGCTGCAAAATCTCCGCCACTTCTGCTAGTTCCTCTTGAAATTTCTTTATTTGCAGGATTTTACAATCCTGTATAGAACATATATTCTATAGTGATATCAAGAATTAAGTGGAGGTGCAATGATGAGACGTCCAACATCTTTGGAGATTTGTGCAGGTGCTGGCGGACAAGCTTTAGGGCTTGAACAAGCAGGGTTTAATCATCTTGCACTTGTCGAAATAGACAAACATGCCTGTATGACGTTACGGCAGAATCGTCCAGCCTGGAATGTCGTAGAACAAGATTTACGAAACTTTCATGCTACAGAATATTTAGGAGTTGACCTTCTAGCCGGAGGAGTACCATGCCCACCATTTTCAGTTGCTGGTAAACAACTTGGCAATGAAGATGAACGTAACATGTTTCCAGAGGTCATCCGACTGATAGCAGAGTGCCGACCTAATGCAATAATGATTGAAAATGTTAGAGGCTTGTTAGACCCCGTTTTTTCCGACTACAGAGAATCCTTAACAAAGGATATTGAAATAAATGGCTACAAATGCTTTTGGAATTTACTGAATGCTTCTGATTTTGGTGTTCCCCAGTTACGTCCTAGAACTCTCCTAGTTGCCTTAAAAGAGGAATATACAAATTTCTTTTCATGGCCTTCTTATGTATCCACACCGATAGTAACTGTCGGACAAGTTCTCTTCGATGAAATGTCAAGCAATGGGTGGTCAGGTGCTAGAGAATGGAGAGAGAAAGCTAATCGTATTGCACCAACAATTGTGGGTGGTTCAAAGAAACACGGTGGGCCAGACTTAGGTCCAACAAGGTCTAGGAAGGCTTGGGCATGCCTAGGTGTTGACGGTTCATTAATTGCTAATGATCCTCCGCCATTGGATTTCATAGGAATACCACGATTAACGGTTAAGATGGCCTCAATACTTCAGGGTTTCCCAACTGATTGGGAGTTCGTAGGTAAGAAAACCCCTGCATATAGACAAGTAGGGAATGCTTTCCCGCCTCCGGTTGCTAAGGCAGTTGGAGAGGCCATTATAGAAGCTATTTCGGTGGCTGTAACTACTAAAGAAAAACATGATTTAGAAAGAGGAGTTGCTTAATGGCCAAAAGGCAAGGAGCAAGAGGGAAACTTCGAGAGTACTTTCTAAAACACGTGGGAGAAACCTTAGACTCAGAAACACTAAGGATTATTGCAGGGGCAAGTGAGTGGGCAAGACGTGTAAGAGAACTACGTAATGAAGAAGGTATGAACATTCTAACCCATAACGACCGAAGTGACTTGAAACAGGGGCAATATGTTCTGTCCGATACCAAACCGATCCCCCATTTTGAACGAACTATTTCAAAGGAAATTAGGGCCTATATTTTAGACCGTAACGGGTTCACTTGTCAGATGTGTGGTGTGCTGTTGCAGGTGAACCACATCCTGACGACCTAGGACGAACAACGAGGCTACATATTGGTCATATTATAGATAAGTCCCAAGGAGGTACTGATGATTATTCTCCAGAATTATAAGGAGTTGCTAACTCATCTGCCCCATTACTTAACAGATCATATATCTTTATCAAAGGATAACCCTTTTCCGTGCAATAAGCATCAAGCCAGGTATTGTACGCCAAGTAGCGTTCGCTTAGAGTTACTCCACATGGAGGCAACTCGACAAATATTACCTTAAGGCCATTAGTGGTGGCTAAATTTGCCATGTAGTCATAATTACTGTCCATCCAGTCAGACTATCACACGGATCATCGACTAGGGGAGTGTAAAGAGAAGGCCAAGGCGCAGGGAGGCTTTGCCTAAATGGATGTTTCATCCCACTAATATATTTCGGACCCGCAAATTGGGATTCTGGATCTTTTGCTGAATGACCGGACCATGGTCAAGCAAAAAATCACTTACTGAATCGCTCAAACCCTGGTACTGAAATTCTCTTCGAATAGCGGTGCAGATATCTTCAATCAAGGAATACTTCTGATCGTAATCGGTTGTGGTAACAAGGTCATTCACTGCCGTATAAACATATTCCCCCAGGATGGGCAGGCCACGCACAGCTCTGTGCATCCATTTAAAAAAAGGCTTGTATTCCTTATTCAGCAAAAATACCAGTGAGATAACATCCGAGCAAAACTTAGCTTGAGCATAATCGGCAGCTACGTATTCCTGTCTCTTAACACAACGCTGGAAATTATACTGACCAAACTGGGCGATAGTCATGCAGCGAGCAGCGATCTTCTTTAACCTTACGTCTTCAGGGTAAAATTCCTTGAGTACATTTCTAAACCT
>JBAQLX010000640.1:0-5032 GCA_049302315.1 Desulfosporosinus sp. | reverse complement strand
CTGCAATTTTAACATTAAGCTTAGGATAAGCGATCGAGTTGCGAATTTGCTCAAAGGCTCGTCCCACTGCAAATATTGCGAACGTGCTCGCAAAGGGGATTTTGCCTGCCGCCGCCAACCCCGCAGCAGTCCCTAAGAGGTTTGCCTCGGCAATCCCCATGTTAAAAAAACGTTCCGGATACTTTTTACCAAAGTCAGCAGTCTTGGTCGACTTGGAGAGATCTGCATCCAAGACAACAACATTAGGATTTTCTGCCCCTAAAATCAGCAGAGCCTGACCATAGGCATCACGGGTCGCTATTTTATCAGCCAACGGTTAACGCCTCCTCCCGTAATTCTTTCAAGGCCTGCTCGCCTTGTTCCCCACTCGGAGCATTGCCATGCCAGCCTGCCATGTTCTCCATGAAGGAAACCCCTTTGCCCTTGACCGTTTTCGCAATGATAATAGATGGTTTTCCTTTGACCTGCCTAGCCTCGGCAAACGCCTCCCTCAAAGCATCCAAATCATGCCCGTCAACTTCAATTACATGCCAGCAAAAGGCTCGCCACTTTTCGGTTAGTGGAGCAGAACACATGACGCTATCCGTTGTTCCATCAATTTGTAAGCCGTTAAAATCCAGGACGGCTGTGACATTATCCAGTTTATAGTGGGCGGAGGCCATCGCTGCTTCCCAAACTTGTCCTTCAGCCATCTCACCGTCACCGAGCAAAACGAAAACTCGATAATCTTTGCCATCCAGCTTTCCGGCCAGAGCCATACCATTGGCTGCAGAAAGACCTTGCCCTAAGGAACCCGTGGACATGTCCACGCCGGGGGTCTTCTTCATATCGGGATGTCCCTGGAGCATATGGCCGGTTTGACGAAGCCCTTGAAGCTCCTCCTTGGGGAAATAACCCTTTTCAGCGAGAGCAGCATAAAGTACAGGGGCCGCATGTCCCTTGGAAAGGATAAAGCGGTCTCGATCCGCCCAACACGGGTCGCCCGGATTAATACGCATTTCGCAAAAGAATAACGTGGCTAAGATTTCTGCAGCCGATAAACTTCCGCCTGGGTGTCCGGATTTTGAAGTTACGAGCATGGAAATAATGTCTTGACGAAGAGTATTGGCTATCCTCTTCAGTGAAATGGTAGTCAAAAGATCTCCTCCTTTAGCTTATTTGACAATTTTGGTTTTCTGCAGATACGCTGCAATGAAAGCATCGATCTCCCCATCCATTACTGCCGACACGTTCCCAGTTTCTTCATTGGTACGGTGATCTTTGACCAGGCTATAGGGATGAAAAATATAAGAACGGATCTGGCTTCCCCAAGCAATCTCTTGTTGTTCGCCGCGGATTTCGGAAATTTCAACTTCTTGCTCCTTGCGCTTAAGCTCCAGCAACCTCGCCTGCAAGACGCGCATGGCTGAAGCTTTATTTTGAGTCTGGGAGCGTTCACTCTGACATTGGACTACGACCCCGGAAGGCAAGTGAGTAATTCGGATAGCAGAATCTGTCTTATTAACATGCTGACCTCCGGCCCCACCGGACCGGAAAGTATCCACCCTCAAATCTTCAGGATCAATCATTATCTCGTTATCTTCCGACACTTCCGGAATAACATCCACGGAAGCGAACGAGGTATGACGACGTGCTGACGCATCAAATGGAGAAATTCGCACTAACCGATGTACGCCTTTTTCAGACTTTGCATACCCGTAGGCGTTTTCTCCACTGAAAGATAGAGTTACGCTTTTAATGCCCGCCTCATCCCCATTCAAAAAGTCCAGGGTCTCCACTTTATAGCCATGTCGCTCTCCCCACCGAATATAGAGCCGATAGAGCATTTGCACCCAATCTTGAGCTTCCGTACCCCCGGCTCCCGCATGTAGGGTAAATATTGCATTGTTCCGATCATATGGTCCGCTAAGCAGTATTTCCAATTCCAAAGCCTCAAAACGTTGCTGAAGCGCCTTTATCTCGCGCTCAATCTCTGACTCAAGACTCAGATCATCTTCCTCAGTCGCCAACTGCCAAAGAGTCGCCGTTTCTTCAAGCCCCTGCTCCAGCTCAGCGTAGAGCCTGACTTTACCCTGATGAAGGGCTAATTCTTGCATGATTTTTTGAGCCAAGGCAGGATTATCCCATAAATTAGGCCGTTGGAACTCCCTCTCCAGCGCGCTGATCTTTTCAAGACGCTGAGCAACGTCAAAGGGAAACCCTCAAATCCGCCAAACATATTGTTAACGTTTCCAGTTCTTTTTTCCAATCAGGAAGCACTTATCTTCACCCTTTCAGAACCTATTCTATTTCTTTATTGCTCCACAACACTTCTTATATTTTTTCCCGCTCCCACAAGGGCAAAGGTCGTTGCGCCCAATCTGTTCTCCGGTGTGCACAGGTTGGCTGGGTTCCCCTTCATAGCGATTCTCCGTCACGTTCCGAGGCTGTTCAGCAACTTCTTCCCGTACTTGAGGCGCCACACGCAGGACATAACGGATAATATCATCCTGAATGGAGTCAATCATCGCTTGAAACATTTCAAAACCTTCCCGCCTGTATTCTACCAGCGGATTTTTCTGCCCATAGGCCCGCAGACCAATCCCTTCGCGCAGCATATCCATAGCATCAAGATGATCCATCCATTTACTGTCTACAACCTGAAGCATCACCGCGCGCTCAATTTCCCTCATCAGCTCAGAACCAAACTGCTCTTCACGGCTCTCGTAGAAGGCTTGGGCTTTTTCCAGCAGCATTTCCTCAATTTCTTCTACCGAGAGGCCTGAGAACTGTTCAGGCTTTAAATGGATCCCCGGCAGATAGATACTTTCAATATAGTCTGCTAAGCCGGATAGATCCCACTCTTCCGGGAACTGGCTTTCCCCGCTAAACATACTGATACTGTCCTTAACCGCTTTCGCCAACATGTCCATAATGTTGTCCCGCAGGTTTTCTCCCATGAGCACAGCGCGCCGCTGGCCATAAATAACCTCCCGTTGTTGATTCATGACATCATCATAATCAAGGACGTGTTTACGTATGTCAAAGTTGCGACCCTCTACACGCCGTTGGGCAGTTTCTATAGACCTGGAGACCATCCTAGACTCAATCGGCATGGTATCATCCATCCCCAATTTGTCCATAACGCTCATGATGTTGGCGCCGAACATCCGCATCAGGTCATCTTCAATTGAAATAAAGAATTGGGTTGATCCGGGGTCACCTTGACGTGCGGCACGTCCACGCAATTGGTTATCAATACGCCGGGATTCATGCCGTTCTGTCCCTATAATATGTAAACCCCCTCGTTCAGGCACACCCTCACCTAAAATAATATCCGTTCCACGACCTGCCATGTTCGTGGCGATCGTAACCATTCCAGGTTGTCCGGCTTGGGCGACAATCTCTGCTTCTTTTTCATGATATTTGGCATTGAGTACTTGGTGCGGAACACCACGCCGCCCCAGCAAGTTACTCAAATGCTCGGATTTCTCAACCGAAACTGTCCCAACAAGAAGCGGCTGCCCTTTGGCATAGCGCTCGATTATACTCTCGACAGCCGCCAGGAACTTGCCTTCTTCCGTACGGTAAATCACATCCGGACTATCGCTTCGAATCATTGGTTTATTTGTGGGGATTTCGACAACATCCAGTTTATAAATCTTCCGAAATTCCGGTTCTTCCGTCATGGCCGTTCCGGTCATCCCTGAGAGTTTTTTGTACATGCGGAAGTAATTCTGAAAGGTAATGGTGGCTAAGGTTTGGGATTCCTTTTCGATCTTCACACCCTCTTTAGCTTCGATGGCTTGGTGCAATCCTTCACTATAACGGCGGCCAAACATTAGACGTCCGGTAAATTCATCGACAATAATAACTTCTCCATCTTTGACCACGTAATCGCGGTCCCGTCTGAAGAGCGCTTGTGCTTTTAACGCCTGATTGACATGATGGGCTAACTCAGTATGAATATCCTCATAAAGATTATCCACACCCAACATGCTCTCCACCCTACGGACTCCTTGTTCCGTAAGAGTGACAACTCGCTCTTTTTCAATTACTTTGTAATCATCTTCGGGTTTCAACCTGGGAATAATCATAGCGACTCTAAAATATAATTCTGTCGGCTTGTCCGCCTCACCGGAAATAATAAGCGGCGTCCTGGCTTCGTCAATAAGGATCGAGTCAACTTCGTCCACGATAGCAAAATTCAGTTCACGCTGAACCAAGGCATCCGGACGAGTAACCATGTTATCCCGGAGATAGTCAAAGCCAAATTCGTTATTTGTTCCATACGTAATATCTGCGGCATAGCTGTTCCGACGATCCACGGGGGCTATTCCATGCACAACCAAACCAATGGAAAGACCAAGAAACCTGTGAATTTGCCCCATCCATTCACTGTCGCGGCGAGCCAAGTAATCGTTGACTGTCACGATATGAACACCTTGACCCGTTAAAGCATTCAAATAAGCCGGCAAAGTGGAGACAAGGGTTTTTCCTTCCCCAGTACGCATCTCAGCAATCCGGCCCTCATGAAGCACCATGCCCCCGATCAACTGCACATCATAGTGTCGCTGATTAATTACTCTTCTACTTGCCTCTCGAACGACAGCAAATGCCTCCGGCAACAGACTATCCAGACTTTCTCCCCGTTCCAAACGTCCTCGGAATTCAGCGGTTTTCCCACGTAATTCGTCATCGCCCAGCACTTGGATCTTCGGTTCAAAGCTATTAATCCCTCCAACGCGCTTTTGGTATTTCCTTATTTCTCGCGCATTATCATCGAACAAATTAAAAAACCCCATCATGTCCACCTTTCTCAATCCGATACTCATTAATTCTAACATCCTTAAGAACCGACTGCAACCGAACCGGGCGATTTAAAGAAACTTGGCTAGCGCCCACACACACACACACGAAGACACTGTCTTCGCACGTATTAACCCTTCTTGCAGACACTGTCTTCGCACGTATTAACCCTTCTTGCAAGCGCTGGCCAAGGATGGACGAGTGTCCCTGTAGCCCGAAGACACTGTCTTCGCACGTATTAACC
>JBAQLX010000639.1:0-2964 GCA_049302315.1 Desulfosporosinus sp. | reverse complement strand
TTAACGTTATGAAAAATCTTAGACTATTGGTTATGGATATCGATTTCTACTTTAACTTTTTTTCTTACTTCCTCCGTAAAACGAAAGCCATTTTGCTCAAGTTTGGTAAAGGTATTATCAATGTTATTACTCGCCGGAACGGCTCCCGATGGTCACCGTTCCGGACAGGGTCATGGAACCTTTGTTATCTTGGAAAATTCGACAATACGTAAGCGTTATTATAGGACTCAGACCCATATATTATTCTCTATGCAGAAGCAGGATACTTTCCCTTTTTGCCGAATAGAACTATAGAATCTTGTATAAAGGGAGATAGGCCTTCATATGAGTAATTCCTTGACGAATAAATATGAAGTTTTTGTTTCTGCTGAGGGAACAGAATATAGATGGAAAAAATCACAGGAAATTGTAGTTAAATTAACTAGTGAAGAGATAAATTTACTGAAGTTGAAAGTGAATTTAAGCCAAGATAGTGATATACTTAATAGAGAATCAGGTAACGGTATAGCGATGGGAATACCTATAAGCCTTAGTAATGCGAGACTTCTTGAACTAAGTAGACAATTAGCTAGTGTTATTGAGAATGAACCAACTATAATTTTTTCGGATCATGTTATCGAAAGATTAGTTTTAGAGTCTTTCGGAAGCTACCCAGACAAAAGAGGTTGGAGTAATGAAGAAGAAGTAAAAAATTGTGTTTTAACAGCAAGACGAGTTCATGGAGTACGGCTTAATGTAGATCACGATCATCCTTTAAATACAGATAGTATTAAACATCTATATCCCCATATTGCGCTGGTTATTCAAGGAAAAAAAGATGATAATGCAGATGGACGTTTAGTTTTAGCTGTTTTAACCGATAATGAAATTAGAGTTATAACAATTTTGTGATTGGGAAAACACACTACTTGAGAGAAGAAGGTGATGGAAGATGATGTTGAAGGAGAAAGTACCCATTATGTCTATGGATTTTGTTCATTGTCAATGTGGTGGAATAGCAGAATATAAGGTTGGGACTGTTAAGCAAAAAATTGGGTCACGCACTATCCTGATTCATAATGTTCCACACTATTTTTGTATATCTTGTGGTTCCATAGGCTATGATTCAGGAATCAAACTTACTCATATATTAAAACGGGCATATGAAAACAATCTCTCTGAAGTAAACTATAGTAACTAACGCAATGAAACACGTGAGCGTAGAATAATCCCCACCTTGACAACTTCAAGGTGGGGATTTGATCGAGGGCCAGAAATGAGGGAACCCAGTGCCTGACACGTAAACGGTAAATTACTCGCCGGAACGGCTCCCGGTGGTCACCGTTCCGGTCAGGGTCATGGAACCTTTGTTTTCCCCAATAATTCGACATTTTGCACATATAGTTTGATAATCAAGTGACGCAGTTATTTGTTGTAGATGGAAAGCTTGAGTCATGGTAAAATAAGGAGTATGAATTGAGAAATAAATGAGGTAGGGCTATGCCAAGAGGGGTGGCGGTGCCTGACAGTGCGGATGTGCCAGGTCGTAAAATATAGTGGGTGGGAACCCCATCGGGTAAGGTAGACCAACCGCCCGTAGTTAGCCTTTACTCGGAGTAACGGTTCACTACCGTTCCCGTTACTCGTAGGTTCCAGGTACCTCTCTTTTCTCTTATAACACAAGATTTCCTCAGATTATGATGATAGATAAATATCAAGATAGGGGTACACCACATGCGTGAATTAAAAGAATATTCAACACTTCAAAAAGTGTTAAGAGAAGCGCAGAGAGTCACCATTTTTTGTGGTGCTGGTGTGTCCTGTTCCTTATCTGACAGTATGGTTACATGGTACAGCTGGTTGAAGAGAGGACTTGAATACATAGATGATAATAAAAAAAGACACGTGGAGGAAAAACTGGCTCATGGTAATCTACTGGATGTAGCTGGGGATTTAATTAGGTTTAGCAAAGATAAAAACCAATATGGAAAATGGATGAATGATTCCTTTTCAGGCCTCAGTATCAAGAATGTACCATTCGCTGAATGCTTTTCGAAGTTACAACATTTAGGAGATATCGTTGCCACGACGAATTATGACATGCTCCTAGAAGAGGCAACTGTTACGGGAACACTGACGTATAATCAACCTAACAAGATTCTGGATGTTATACGTCAAGATGGTGAACCCAAAATAATTCATATCCACGGAGCATATAATCAAACTGAAAGTATAGATGATATCATAGCCGATAATACACAGTATGATAAAATCATTGGAAATATTGGAGCTCAGTTTTTACAGAATTTGTTGTCTATTAATCCGATTATATTTGTCGGATGTGGGCAGACCATGGATGACCCCAATATAAGCAAACTTATATCATTTGCTAAAGATCATTTAAACATTGACGTACCATATTTCTACTTGTGTAAAAATGATGATGATATTTCTGAACTGGGTAGTCATATTGAACCCGTCATTTATGGGGATTCTTACAGTGATTTACCTTTATTTTTTACTGAAATGGTTGATTACAGATTGCAGCAAAGATTTAAAGATAGCAAGATCATTGAAATTACGCCATATTCTTTACCATCTTTGACCAGACGTGGGCTAGACTTATATTATTACGCCAATCAACAAAGCATTGATTTTGCTGGACGTGAGGATGAATTAAAGCAAATAAAAGATTTTGTTCATTCTTCGGAAGATTTTATGTGGTGGGCCATAACAGGAGCAGCTGGTATGGGAAAAAGTCGATTGGCTTTAGAAGTGCTGCGACACCTTTCCACAGACTGGTTTGGTTTCTTTACTAAAGAAAAGGTAAATATAGCTGACATTGAGCGGTTTGAACCTTTCAATCATACGATAATTGTTATAATCGTTAGCTCCCAATATATTAAGTCCGCAATATCTAGATGTAATCAAAGCTTTTATAGTGCATTTTTACCTTGATGATGAAGAATATATTACGTTCGCAAA
>JBAQLX010000638.1:0-3133 GCA_049302315.1 Desulfosporosinus sp. | reverse complement strand
CGATAAAGACTGTTATGACAGTAGAGCGTTCTCTTTCATCTTCCATTATCCCTATGGGATGAAA
The DNA here is from genome assembly GCA_049302315.1 of Desulfosporosinus sp. Lineage (GTDB taxonomy): Bacteria > Bacillota > Desulfitobacteriia > Desulfitobacteriales > Desulfitobacteriaceae > Desulfosporosinus. The sequence continues at coordinate 3,069 of JBAQLX010000638.1, read as the reverse complement.
TATGACCCCGAAGGAACGAACTTCGAAGACATTTTCTGACCCGAGCAAAATATTTTTAAATAGTAATATACAAACATCTCTAAACAATTGTATAATTTATGTATAAATTACTACGTCAAGGGCAAATAAGTTTTAAGGAGGCACTTTTTATGTACGCTATAAAAATTGAAATAAATCAAAATAATCCTGCGCCAAACAAATTAGAACACGAACTAACCGAGGAAATGATCCAAGAGGTTAAAATTGCTTTACAAGAAGCTAAAGAAGGCAAAATTATTTCTAATGATCGCTTCCAAGAATATTTCTGTAAGTAATGCAAATAAATTGGACGATTAACTCTTTTAATTATTTAGATTCCCTTGAGAACGAAGTAAAGCTACAAATCAAGAATCAATTTAATGAAATGATCTCCTATTTCCCTCTAAGATTCTCCGAAAAACAAATTGAAGGCCAAAAGGTTAACATCTGCTCACTTCCGAAATTACCTTTCGTAATTGTTTTTCAATTAGACATGCATAATGAAACGTGCACTGTTTTACGTGTTTTTCATAAGCGGCAAGAAAAAAGGCTTTAATAAATAGTCCGTCATCGGACTATTTATTATTTCTAGGAGGCAGGATAAGTTGGTGTCAGGCATCGAGGTCCCGAGCCGAGCAATTAAAGCCTAGATTTTAAACCCAGCACTTCTCGAAAGATGATATAGAATTAATTGATTAAGACTTATATTTTCCTTTTTGGCAAGTTCGGATAAATACCTATGGAGACTCTTTGGGACCCTTACATTAAATCTTCCAGAGTAGTCATCTTTAGTTGGTTCCGGAATTTCAATACCATCCTCAAGACAAGACTCAAGCCAGCATTTCTTAGCATCCTCGATCATGGCCAGTGCTTCTTCAGCGGTATCGGCCTGTGTAATGCAACCAGTCAGTTCTGGAATCGCTACAGCATAGCCACCTTCTGGAGATGGATGAAGCGTTATGCTATATGGTAGACCCATATAATAATCAAGCGTCTTGTTCATCGTCTATCACTCCTTTTAAAGCATCAAGTGCTAATTCAACGTAGGCTTCACCAATATGTGGCTTCTTGAACGGTACAGTTAATCTAGATTCCCCAAGTTTGTATGTATAGTGGCTTGATCCACCCGAAGGTTGCCTCTTTGAAAATCCGTAATGTAGCAGAATCTTATCTAGTTCCTCGAACCGTACTTGTCGAGGATTGTTTTTAATTTTTTCAAGTAACTTTTTAAGCTTGCTCAACCGTTTCACCCCATACATATAGTACTATATACAGTTACATATTTCAAGGTCAACCTAGTTGCTGTTACTTTGCGTCTGATAAAGACTGATATGACAAGAGTACCAACATCCCGATAATAAGTACACAGGAAAATTCCGTGCTATACTTTAGCAAGACGTCGGCTCAACTCGAGCGTATAGATGGCATACAAATAGATTCTATTCACCTATATCAGATATGAACTAAAATTATTTATGACCTTTTCCGAGGTTTGTCGAATTTTCCGATATAACAAAGGTTTCATGACCCTGTGCGTAACGGTGAGCGGCGGCGAACCGTTACGCCTATGACCCGAGCATTTCCGACCCGAGCAAAAGTTTATCGAGCACTACGTACGCCGGGAGCTTCCCAATGCTTCTGGGCTTCTTCGAATATTTCATCTAAAGACATGTCTCTATAAAGTTCTTCCTGCTCTTTTAAATAGTCCTGTCCACTATGACTTTCAACTTGGCGAATAAACCTTATAAATCCAGAGTACCCCAATTCCTTAATTAATACTCTAGACCCTTTTTCAATTATTTCTTTATCAGTATACTTCAATTTCTCATTCAATAACATCTATATCAATCTCCTTTCTCAGAAAATCAATGGGGTTAAATAGCTTTATTGCATCCATAAGACTCTTCAATAGGTATTCGTTATTGTTAATCGTTCGAATAAATCTGTCATCGCAAGTAACAAAATAATCACATTTATTATGAATCGCGCACGCCAGATGCAAAGCATCTCTTTGCTTAGCGCTTGATTTTTCCATGATGCTTTTTGCAATCGATTTGATTTCTTTATTGGGTTCGACAACTTCCCTACATAATGATGCTATCGATTCTATTTGAGCTTTTCTGTCGATAAACGGATTCCTGCTATTTTCATATTCAAGAACGAAAGACCATACCAGAGTATGCTGCTCCATTTCAATAAGCTCAAATAATATATCAATAGCCATAGCTTCAAATCGGATCCTCATCTGGCTCTGGTCATCGAAAACACGATTATATACGTTCATATCAAAATACATCTTCATTTTAACCTTCGCCCTACTTCCAGACCAGACTTCTAATTATTATTATAGCACACGTATGGAAATATTACACAGTTAAAGGACCATTATTGAGCTGTTTTCAACCAGTCATTGATAGAGGACTCTCGCAGTCCATTCATTTAGCTACTCAATTCAAAGTATTCTTCATTTATTCGTTAAAAATCCCTTCATAGTTGCATCCTATAATGAGAGATATGGCAAGAGTACCAACATCCTGATAATAAGGACTCAGGAAAGTTCCGTGCTATAATTTAGCAAGACGCCAACTCAACTCGAGCGTATAGATGACATACAAATAGATTCTATTCACCTTATATCAGATACGAACTAATTGTTTATGATCTTTTCCGAGGTTTGTCGAATTTTCCGTGATAACAAAGGTTCCATGACCCTGTGCGTAACGGTGAGCGGCAGCGAACCGTTACGCCGAGTACTAGCTTCTAGAAATTATTGAGAATTATTGGCATGTTTGTCGAATCTTGAGGGGGTCAGACCCGAGCAGACCCCGGACGGGAGGACTTCCCTCGAGCAGTAACCTCCATCGAGCATGCTTCAGCTCAGAAGTTCTGCTTTCAGCTTCCAGACTATCTCCAAGGACAGACCCGTGATCTCTGCCACAAATTCTACATCTAAACCTTTGCGCAGAGCAGCACAGGCTGCTTCGTGCTTACCTTCCTGCTTACCTTCCTGCTTACCTTCCTGCTTACCTTTCTGCTCAGCCTCATAGAGGT
>JBAQLX010000637.1:0-2785 GCA_049302315.1 Desulfosporosinus sp. | reverse complement strand
TCGTCGCCCAAACACATTGAAAGCATTTGCCTTTGTAATTACTGGCACTCAGCATTCTTGCGCCACGCCATGCATAGGTTGCCATTTCGGACTCGGCGGAACATGCTAACGGGCTGTCATTTTTTGTCGTTCCGCGTAGGTTCCGCGTAGGTTCCAGGACCCTTCGCGAAACGACAAGTTTCGCTGAATAGGGAATGAAGACAACGCCTTCTGTTCTGTGGGCAAATAGCTTACGTCGCCGGCGGATCATAAAGATCGTTGGTGGTCATGTCAATCACCCTGATATCCCGTATCGCTATCAGTTCGCCGCTGGAGCTGTTGATAATATTCTTGGCTATAACCCGTTTCCATCACGGTCTGGGCCTCAGACAGCGTCAGGTTCACCTTCGGCTGGGGAACGAAAATAATGAAGGATTTTTAGTGAACCCAGTTAGTTTTTTTATGGCCCACTTTTAGATTTTCTGAAGCCAGTCAAGCAGATTGAGATGGCGGATACCTGCAAAATTCCTTCCGGCGCCAATATCATCAAGGGTCAGAAGAATCTTTGGATAATTGTCTGCAATTTTCTGCAGAGGTTCCAGTTCACGGTTCAAAGTGCTTTCATCGAGTACCGAGGCCGCTACCTGGTAGTAGGTTCTTCCATTCATGTCGCTGGCAACAAAGTCAACCTCTTTTTCGTAGAGTTTGCCGATATTGACCTTAGACCCACGCCTGAGTAACTCCAGGTATACCACGTTTTCGATCATGTGACCAAGGTCGGAGGATGAACTAGCAAGTAACAAATTACGGATACCGGAGTCTACAAGATAGTATTTGCCCAGTGTTTTCAGATGCTGTCTGCCTTTGATGTCGTAACGCTCAACTTTATAGAAAATATAACTGTCTGTCAGGGCCCGCAGGTAATGTTCTACAGTGTTGACCGAAATCCTCCGTCCGCTTGAGTTAATAGTATCGCTGATTTTTTTAGTCGAGATAGGACTTCCGACGCTTGCAGCGACAAATTTTATTATGTTTTCCAGGAGAGAAACGTCGGTTATGCCTTCCCGTTTAGCGACATCCTTTAACAAAATTGTGCTATAGATACCGTCTAAATACGGTATAACGACGGCATCGTTGCGTTCAATCATGGCAACATAAGGGAAAGAGCCGAATCGTAGATAATCGTTAAAGTTTTCTCGTATAGTTTTTCCGGTGCTACAAGAGGCTTCACAGTACTCTTTAAAAGAGAAGGGAAGCATATCAATAGTGACGTAGCGTCCAGAAAGCAGCGTCGCCAGCTCGCCAGAAAGCATGTAAGCATTTGAACCGGTGATATAGACATCCGCATTTGGTTTAATAAAAAGGCTGTTTACAGCCTTCTCAAAGGATTTACAGTTTTGTACCTCATCAATAAAAACATAAGTATATCTATCCTTGCACAGACGTTCCTTCACGTAGTCGTATAACGCTTGGTAGTCCAATAGTTTTTCATGTTCCACGTCTTCAAGATTAACCGAAACAATCTGATCTTCGGAAACACCGGTAGATTTTAGATAGTCGATATACAAGGTAAATAGAGTAGATTTTCCGCAGCGTCGAACGCCAGTTACTACCTTGATGATTTGCTGCTCGCGTCCGGAAATAAGCTGATCTAGATACTCTTTGCGTTGGATCACGTTAAACACCTCGTTTCATACCTAAGTATATGTCAAAAAGTTACAATAGTCAATCTTTTTTCTCCGTACAGAAAATAATTGACTATTGGTATAATTTTTTTCCTATGTTAAAAATTGATTACATTGTCGCTATGGATGTCGAAGGCATGACCACCCAGGAACTGCGGCTAAAAAAAAGACTTCTTCTAAATCATGCGTCACCAGTAATGTTGACAAATCGTATTTCTTTTGCATATCGGACAACAAACCCCACAGGATCCTTCGCGAAACGACAAGTTTCGCCGAATACTGACAATTCATGGCTTGGGATCATGGTTTAACTCACGATCAAAAAAAGTGAAGCCGTTTTTCCCGGATTTCTTAATTCTGTACATGGCGATGTCCGCTTTTTTTATTAAATCCTCTGCATTTAGAGTATCACTTGGATAAAGACTGATACCTATGCTGATTGTGATCAAGACTGACTGATCGTAAATTTCAAAGGGCTGTTCGAAAGCATGGATCACTTTTTGAACGAGAATACTCACATCCTGGGTAGTCTTTATATGAGATAAAACTATGATGAATTCGTCGCCTCCAAACCGGGAGAGGAGATCACTTTTACGAATACAAGACTGCAAACGATCGGAAACACCTCGCAATAGTTCATCACCATAGGGGTGACCGAAATTGTCGTTAATTTGTTTAAACTCGTCAAGATCAAGAAACAGCACCGCCAGTTGGAGTGCATTCCGTTGGGCGTAGCTGATTGCCAGATTAAGTTGCTCACCAAGCAATGCCCGGTTTGGCAAGTTGGTAAGACAGTCATGCAAAGCCTGATGTTTATTCATTCGTTCTGAAACTTTGATATCTTCATTTTCAACTTCTAGAGCTTTGATAACATTCTTTAACTGGTAAATACGGTTTAGATGGCTCGCTATATCCATAATCTGGATTAGGGCATAGGTGTTGTCATGATCATAAACAGGTCCAATCAGCATATTTTGACGAATCAGCTCATCTTGCGTATTATTAGCCGGCAGAATAAAAGTGTCATGGAGGGCCCCGGAACAGAAACGTCTTTGTCCCAAAATGAGGGCGTTTTGTAAGATTGTATATAGAATTTTTTCACTAAAACGTGGACAAATAAA
>JBAQLX010000636.1:0-2276 GCA_049302315.1 Desulfosporosinus sp. | reverse complement strand
TATCTGACGAAGAAATGAAAAAAATCAATATACTTAGACATAAATTTCATGGGGATTGGAATTATACCATAAAACCTAATGTGTAATATAATTCAAATAAATAAGGTTTAATATTTAGAGTCCACTTTGTCACTACTGCCGACGCCTTCTCTTTGGCCGCTTGTTTATCCTCTTGGGCATGGATTGCCTTAAGCATGGCCGCTACTTCTTTCATCTTCGAACGAGGGGTTACTGAGAAAACATTCCGATAGAAATGAACATTACAGTGCTGGTATTTAGCTTCGGGAAATGTTTCAGTAACTGCTTCCAATAGTCCTAGGCATTTGTCACCTATAAATAGCTGAGTTCCTGAAAGCCCACGCTCTTTTAAGCTTATGAGGAATTCTTGCCAACTTGCTTTATCCTCTTTCATACCTTCGGAAGCTCCTATGACTTCCCTGTAACCGTCCTCATTGACAGCCATAGCTATCAGGATCGCTACGTTCTCATATTCGCCACCCCAGCTGCGTTTAAGATAGATGCCATCTATATAAACATAGGGATACTTACCTTTCAATGGCCGATTGCGCTAGGTATCAATATGCCCATACACTTTTTTGTTTAACTGGCTAACTGTTCCGGCAGATACTTTTGTTCCCCACAGTGCTTCGGTTATATCCTCTACCCTGCGGACTGAAACACCTGCTGAGTACATTTCAATCAGAGCTTCTTCTACGGAGCTTTCCCTACGGTGATATCGCTCAATAATTGCAGTTTCAAAAGCCACTCCTTTTAGCTTGGGCATTTTCAGCTTAACCTCTCCGGAGGTTGTAGTCAGGTTTCGCTCATAATGTCCAGAACGGTACCCTTTACGTTCTTCTGTGCGTTCATAACGGCCAGCATTTGTTAGCTCTTCTGCTTCCTGCTCTAGCAAATTGTTAAGGGTTTCCTCCACGCTATGACGTACTAGTTCCTTCAACTCCTGCTTTATTGCTCCTTCATTTAAGTGTATAATTTTCTCAGACATATTCGCAGCTCCTTACTTGGTGGATGTTGTGTGGTAACTTTATCTTACCAAGCAGTTGCGTTTATGTCCTTATTTATTGGACAAATTTTTCAATTTGCGAAACTTATAATACCTTATCCTAAATGGCGACTTCCGTCGCCTCCTTCGTCGCCTTTCTCCCTCCGACATCCTAAAATAGGAAAAGGGCCTTCGCTTTTTTCATGTGCGAAGGCCCTTGATTTATTAAATATGTAATGGCGGAGAAGGTGGGATTCGAACCCACGTGCCCTTGCGGACAACCGCATTTCGAGTGCGGCGCGTTACGGCCTCTTCGCTACTTCTCCGTATATAACATGACCAAAATTATTCTCTTGACTAGTAAAATAACGCTGAAAATCAGCGCATCTTCTTGAAGAACGATTTTAAGATATCCGAGCACGCTTCTTCCAAAACCCCAGCGACAACATCGACTCTATGATTCCACAGATTATAGTCTAAGACATTCAACACTGAACCTGTAGCTCCGCCTTTTAAATCTGCTGCTCCATAAACGACTTGCTTTATACGGGACTGAATAATAGCTCCAGCACACATCGGACAAGGCTCTAAGGTCACATACAGAATGGCGTCTGTTAGCCGCCAAGTCCTTAATACCTCTGCTGCACGTTGAATTGCCAAGATCTCGGCATGTGCTGTAGGGTCGTTCTTATGTTCTTTTTCATTATGCGCTGCAGCAATTACTTGACCATTATGAACAATAACCGCTCCGATGGGAACTTCCCCTTGTTCAAAGGCCATCTGAGCTTGTCTGAGCGCGATCTGCATCCAATCTTGATGAAGCATATTACCTCAATTTTGGTGACCCCGGGAGGAATCGAACCTCCGCAAGACAGGGTTTAGGAAACCCCCGCTCTATCCCCTGAGCTACGAGGCCAAATATAGTACTCACACAAAAACATCATATTTACTTAGCCATCTAAAGTTAAGTCTCTACCCAGTAGTTATCTGTACGTTATTCGAACCTCGAACATCGTACCTCGATCCTCGATTTTGGTGCGCCCGGAGGGATTCGAACCCCCGACATTCAGATTCGAAGTCTGACGCTCTATCCAGCTGAACTACAGGCGCATGAAGTAATCTTGGTCCCAAGCTCGATGCATTTATTACAAGAGCTGCGGACGACATGCCCGTAAGGGCTGACAACAACCAAACAAAGAATAAAAATGACTCGCGAAGCCTGACAAAACCCATTAGAATACGTTCACTCGAACTTCGAACCTCGAACTTCGAA